>JAKLLP010000070.1:8569-8879 GCA_023150055.1 Gammaproteobacteria bacterium
TCTGCCCGAGTGCACCGAGCTGACTGGCTGGTCGCTGCTCGCCGGCCGGCCGGTCGCCGGACCGGGTTGACTCAGGTCGTTCACGCCCGATGTACACGCGCTGCCCCAGCTGCCGCTCGACCTTCCGCGTCACCGCCACCCTGCTGCAGATGGCCGAGGGCGACGTGCGCTGCGGCTCTTGTGGAACGGTTTTCAACGCGCTGCAGACGCTCGCCGATACCCTGCCGGAGGCCGCCGTCGCCGAGCGCGAGCCCCCGCCGGCAGCGGACGAGGCCGAGGTGGCTGCAGAGTCCGACGATGCGCTCGAGTT
>JAKLLP010000071.1 GCA_023150055.1 Gammaproteobacteria bacterium
GAGCCGTCCGCCGTCTTGACGCCGCGGTTCATGATGATGACGCGCTCGGTCCGCTCCTCGATCTCCGTCAGCGCGTGCGACGACAGGACCACCGTGGCGCCGCGGTCGCGCAGCTCCTCGACGATCTCGCTGCCGAGCTTGCCGGTGGCGCCGAACACGATGATGTTGCGCTCGCCGCCGGCCGGCAGCGGCTGCAGGGCGAACGTGTCGCCCGGCAGGCTGGGCTTCAGCGTCATCAGGACAAAGACCACCAGCCCCGCCACCAGCAGGACCACCAGCCCCACGAGGGCGCCCAGGATTTTCAGGAAGGTTTTCATGGGGGAATATTATTCGAATTGGCGTCCCGGCGTCCCTCAGCGCAAGTCGTACCAGACCCCTCGGCCACTGCCGTGCTGGTTCAGCGTGCCGCATCGGACCAGCGCACGGAAGTGCTGCTCGAGCGTGTTGCGGCTCGCCGCGGTCAGCTTGATGGCCTCACCAATGGTCACGCGACCATGCTCGCGGGCAACCTCGACCATCCGTAGCTGCAGCTCGGGTCTGGCAGTGTTACGGTTTGGCTGGGCTGCCGGGCGCCTGCTGCGCTTCCTGCTGCTTGCGCCTGGCAATCTCGCGCTTGCGCTGCTTCGCCTGCTCGAAGAATTCGTCCCAGCCCGGCCGGACCTCCTTTTCCATCAGGTCCTCCAGGTACACGGCGGCGGTCTTCGGTGACTCGGCGTAGTGGATGTATCGCCAGCCGTCCGCGGTTCTCCGGAAGACGCCACTCACCCGCACATCCTCGCCGACCGGGTTGCTGCCGATGGTCTTCATCTCGAAGTGCCGGTCCCACAGGCCAAGCAGCGTAGCGTAGTCCTGCGAGTTCCAGCGGTTGGCGGTTTCCTCGACGATGGCTGTCACGCCCGTGCGTACCTCGTCCGGCACCTCGGGTTCGACGCGCGGGCCGATCGTCTTGTGGCCGCCAGCCATTGCGGTGGCGAACGACAGCACTCCAGTTGCGACGAGAGACAGGTGCCAGGGGCCATGAGTCCGGGAAGAAACGGGGCTTGCCATCACGAGGACCTCTTCTGTTAGGTGCTGCGCCTACCGGTGTGCCGACGCGCTCATGGTAGCCGGAGCCGCCCTGATGGCCCTCATCGGCTCGTCATTTGCGGTGCGGCAGTCACCGGCAATTGAATCAGGCGGGCACAATAAAGCGGGTACGATAGTGACGCGCAACCACGGCGCGGATGGGACACGGCCAGAGGGACACGGCCAAAGGGACACGGGCAGAGCAGTACGGTGAGCATCAATCGTGACAAAGCCTCCGCCCGGTTCTCGCTGGTTTTGGGATTATTGCTGATGACTCATCCCGGGCCCACACCGAGTGCCACCGGCGCCGCCCCTGGCGGGGAACGCCTGCTGACCGATTTTGCTGCCGACAGCCCCGACCTCGGCTGGTATGTGCAGAACGACAACGTCATGGGCGGACGCAGTGAGGGTGGTTTCAAGACAGAACCCGGCACACTGATCTTCGCCGGCAGCACCAACACCGACGGTGGCGGTTTCAGCTCGATCCGCACGCAACCTTTCAAGCTGGATCTGTCGAAATACGAAGGCATCCAGCTGCGCGTGAAAGCCGATGGCCGGCGCTACACCTGGCAACTGCAGACCACTGCGCGCAACCGCGGCTACCCGGTCAGTTACTGGGCCGAGTTCGACACCCGCGCGGGCGAATGGATCACCGTCAACATCCCGTTCGCGAATTTCTACCCTCAGTTCCGCGGCTTCAGGCTGGACGGGCCCGTACTCGACCCGGGCGACATCACCGAGTTCGGCCTCTATATCTACGACAACAAGGACGGCCCGTTCGAGTTGCGCCTGGACAGCGTGAAGGCCTACGCGGCGGATGCGCCGTAGGTATTTCGCCGGGCTCCTGACCGTGATCGGTGCCTGACACCGCTGTCAGCCGCCGGACAGGCGCTCGATCGTCCACCAGGCGCCGACGGCCGCAATCAGCGCCGAGCCCGGCAACACGATGCGTGCCCGGTACCAGGGGCGATTCCGGAACCAGATGCCGACTGTCAGCAGCGCCAGGGCGATCACCGCCAGCTGGCCGAGTTCCACCCCGACGTTGAAGGCGATCAGCGCCGGCAGGAAATCGCCCTCCGGCAGGCCGAGCTCGGTCAGCACGCCGGCGAAGCCGAGCCCATGCAGCAGCCCGAAGCCGAACACCACCCAGACCCGCCAGGGCTTGAGTTCGCTCACCAGCAGGTTCTCCACCGCCACGCAGACGATGGAGAACGCGATCAGCGGCTCGACCACCGCAGCGGGCAGCGACACCACGCCGTACAGCGACATCGCCAGCGTGATCGAGTGGGCCAGGGTGAAGGCGGTGATCTGCAGCAGCAACGGGCGCCAGCGTACCGACAACAGGAAGATGCCGAGTACGAACAGGATGTGATCCAGTCCCTTCGGCACGATATGGGTGAAGCCGAGCACCGTGTAGTCCCGGAACACCTCCGCCGTACTGCGCGCGGGCACCAGCGCCGGGTCCAGCCGGTAGGCCGCGCTCTGCTCGCCCGCCACCAGCCAGTCGGCCCGCAGGATGGCGCCATCGGGTCCAACGAGACGCAGCGCGCTTTCGCCGAGTTCGGGTGCGTAACGCCAGCTGAAGGTGGTGCTGCCAGGTGGAATCTCGCCGGCCAACCGGATGACGGTCAGGCGCTCGACGCCTGTGTCGCCGACCGCTGGAATCTCCACCGCGACGACCCGCGGCATGACGCGGCGGGCGTCGAAGGCGATCGTGATGCCCTCGAGCAAGCGCCCGCCCAGGCCGTCGAAGCGGGCCCGCAACTCCGCCGGCGGCAAGGTCCGCAGACCGTCGTACACCTCGGCCTGGGGCGCCTGGCTGGTGTCCTCGTGCTCCGGGCCGATGCCGGCGATCACCGCCTCGAGATTCAGTTGCAGGGCGGCCGACCAGCTGCCGTCAGCGGCAAAACCGACCGTCACGATCGCCGGTCGCAGCCGATGCGCCTCGGCAGTCGCCCCCAGCGAGGCGACGACCAGCGCCAGCCAGGCGATATGCGACACTACGCGCGTGATATTGCGCATGTCCTGTATCGGTCGCGCCTTCCGTGCTCTCGTGTGCCTACTCGCCGGCGCAGCACCGGCCGCCGCGCACGACTTCTGGATCGAGCCGGCCGAGTTTCGCCCGGCCGTCGGCGCCAGCGTACCGGTGGTACTGCGCATTGGCGAGGATTTCACCGGCACGAGCCAGCCGTTCGTGCCCGAGTGGTTCGTCGACTTCTCGGTGAGCGGACCCGCCGGCCGCACGCCGGTCGCCGGCTTCGTCGGTGACGATCCGGCGGCCGTGCTGGTGGCGCGCACGCCGGGCCTGCACCTCATCGGCTACCACAGCCAGCGCTCGTACGTGAGCCTCGCGGCCGGTCGCTTCAATGCCTACCTCGAGGCCGAGGGCCTCGATGCCGTATCCGAAACCCGTCGGGGCCGCGGCGAGTCGGCGGCCAATGGCCGCGAGCTGTACTCCCGCTGCGCCAAGTCGCTGGTCTCGGTCGCCTCTTCGGTGGGCAGTCCCGGTTTCGACCGCGTACTCGGCTATCCGCTGGAGTTGATCCCGCGGACGAACCCGTACGAGCTGGCGCCGGGGGGATCCCTGCCGCTCGCGCTCAACTACCAGGGCAAGCCGATCGCCGGCGTGCTGGTGGTGGCGTTCACCGCGGAGCAGCCGGCACAGCGCCTGCGCGCGCGGACCGATGCCCGCGGCGAAGTGCGCCTCCAGCTCGACCGGCCGGGTCGTTGGCTGGTCAAGGCCGTGCACATGATCGAGCTGCCCGACAGCAGCCCGATTGCCGACTGGGAGAGCTTCTGGGCGTCGCTGACGTTCCAGTTGAGCGCGCCGGCGGCGCAGCCCGGCCGGGCGCCAGCGGGCCCCTGAATCAGCGCGGGAGGATGAAACGGCGCGGGGGTCGCCCGCAGCGACCTCAGGACGTGCGTCGCTGGTTGGTGGGCTGGCGTTAGAGCGCGGCCGGGGCTTGCTCCCTCAGCGCACCCTCACGGGTGAACCATCCGCCCGCCGAGCCACACCGCCATGCCCATGCAATTGCGGCAGACGCTGAGCTCGAGGCCCGCAACGAGCCAGTCAGTCTCAACGGGTGCCCAGCGATCGAGAAACACCTCACCGGCGTTCACACGGTTCCAGTAGGCGACCTTCTGCTCGCGCACGGCGGGCGGAAACTGCGGGTTCTGGCTGAGCTGCTCGAGTCCCTCGCCCGCAATTCGGAGCGGAATGCCCGCCGGATTGGCGACGGGCTGCGCGTACGCGTTGAGCCAGACCTGCTCGGCAAGAGCATGACAATGAGGGCAATCGAACGTAGTGCGGTCGAATGCCGGCGGCGTCGCGCTGTCGCTGACGCCATTCATCGCTTGTGCTTCCGCTTCTTGCCCGCCGGAGCCTGCTCGGCGAGCGTTATCGCCAGCAGCTGGCCCCGTATGCGCACCTGCGCGAGCCGTTCGAGCGTCTCCGGCGCGATGCCCTCGGGCAGCCTGACGAACGAGCAGTCCCGCTGGATGTCGAGGCCGTTGATGTCGGAGCCTTCGATGCCACCGACGTTGGCGATCGCACCGACGATGTTGCCGGGCTGCACGCCATGCTTGCGACCGACTGCCAGGCGATAGGTGAGTTGCGACTCGTGCCGGGGGCTGCGCGGCCGGCGCGGCGCCTCGTCACGCCCCTCGCGGCCCTCGCGGCCATCGCCGCGCGGTTCAGCCGGGGCATCCTCCTGCGCGCGCTTCGCGAGGACGAGCGGCGTCTTGCCCTGCACGAGGCTCGCCAGCGCGGCCGCGAGATCGGCGGCGTCGATACCGCTCTCGGCGGCGAGCTCATCGATGATCATGCGGTAAGGCGTCGCGTCACCGCGGCCGATCACCTCGAGGATGCGGGCCTTGAACTTGGCCACCCGCCTGGCGTTCACGTCGCCGAGCGTCGGCAGCCGCAGCGGCTCGAGCGCCTGGCGGGTGTGATGCTCGATCAGGCGCAGCATGTTGCGCTCGCGCGGCGCGACGAACAGGATCGCCTCGCCGCTGCGCCCGGCCCGGCCGGTCCGGCCGATACGGTGGATGTAGGACTCGACGTCATACGGCATGTCGAAGTTGACGACGTGGCCGATCCGCTCGACGTCGATGCCGCGGGCGGCGACGTCGGTGGCGACGACGATGTCGATCTTGCCCGCCTTGAGCTGCGCAATCGTGCGCTCGCGCTGGGCCTGCACCATGTCCCCGTTCAGGGCGGCGGCTGCAAAGCCCCGGGCCTCGAGCCGCTCGGCGAGCTCCGTCGTCGCCTGCTTGGTACGCGCGAACACGAGCATCGCATCGAAGGGCTCCACCTCGAGAATGCGCGTGAGCGCGTCGAGCTTGTGCAGCCCATCCACCATCCAGTAGCGCTGGCGCGTGAGCGCCGCGGTCGCCGTCTTGTTGCGGATCGTGATCTCGCGCGGCTCACGCAGGTGCTTCTTCGCGATCTTGCGGATCGGCGGTGGCATGGTCGCGGAGAACAGCACCACCTGCCGCTCGGCAGGCGCCTGGCCGAGGATCTCGTCGATGGCCTCCACGAAGCCCATCTGCAGCATCTCGTCCGCCTCGTCGAGCACGACGGTGCGCAGATCCGCGAGCGAGAGCGTGCCGCGCTTCAGGTGATCGATCACCCGGCCCGGCGTGCCCACGACCACGTGCGCGCCGCGCTTGAGCGCCGAGAGCTGCGGCGTGTAGCTCTGCCCGCCGTAGATGGGCAGGACGTGAAAGCCACGCAGCTCCGTCGCGTACTTCTGGAAAGCCTCGGCGACCTGGATCGCGAGTTCCCGCGTCGGCACGACGACCAGCACCTGCGGGCGGCGCAGCGCCAGGTCCAGCAGCGCGAGCGCAGGCAGGGCGAAGGCAGCGGTCTTGCCCGTGCCCGTCTGCGCCTGCCCGACGATGTCGGCACCGGCCAGCAGCACCGGAATGGTCGCCGCCTGGATCGGCGAGGGCGACTCGTAGCCGACGCCGGCCAGTGCCTCGAGAAGCGGTGGCGGCAGACCCAGGTCCGCGAACGTAGTGGCAGTGTCAGTCATGGCGCGCATGCTATCCGAGCCGGGGGCGCTGCGGGCCGCATTCGCACGAACGCGGGCCCCTTGCCCTCAGACAGCATCGGCTCCTTGACCGCGGACTCCAAGCCCGAGTCCTTGCCAACTCGTGCGTGCGAGGGCAGTAAGGAAGAGGACGCACACGTTGGCTGTTACCCCTGCCTTTGCCCCGCTCGAGTTGCAAAGCAAGAGCGACTCGAGTTCGCTTTGCATCTCGCGACCCCTCAGAAGGACACGCCAGCGGATTGCTGCTCGGTGCTCCAACAACTCGCAGAGACACTCGCAACAATGGCAGCCACCCGCGCGCGCACCGTGCGCAGCTGCCGGTCCCCGAGCTGCGGGCCGCACAAGGCCTCGCGCGACGCCGGATCCAGGCCGTCACCGGCCGGCGAACGCGCCAGCAACCCGATGTACAGGCCGATGATGTCGCGTTCGGCATCCACCAGCCCGGCGGCGCTGTCGCGGATGATCTCGCCCAGTTCCTCCAGCACCTGCCGCGGCACACCGCAGTGATGCAGTTCGATGAGCGTCGCCGGCAAGGCGGAGGCAGACACCGAAAAAGCGAGTGACTGCAGGAACTGCGCGGGCGTCGATCCCACGACATCGCCAACAGGTGATTGGAATATCGGTTCGCTCAATTCGTCAGACAGTTCGAAGTTCAGGATTGCGGTAGGCGGTTCATCCGCCATCCCGGGGACTGGTCGTGCCCCAGAAGGCTTGAATACCATCGATCGGAACAGCGCAACATCAGCGCTCGCCCCCCACCCCGCTGCCAGCATCTGCGGTACCGCGCGCAGCTCCGGCAGCGCCGTGGCCTTGCCCTCGGCATCCCGCAGCTGCACCACGATGAAGCTCGTGTATTCGCTCACGAGCTGGTGCTGCTCGGCGAGCCGCGCCGCCTCGTCCTCGGGCAGGGACGACAGGCGTCGAGCCGCGGCGACGCGCGGCAGATCCCCATGCGCCGACGCTTCCGGCAGCTTCGCGGTCAGGGTGACGGCGCCCTCGTCCAGCCCGTCGATCACCACGCGGGTCTCGCCCGCGGGCGGATGCGCGAAACCAGCCAGGATGTGCAACGTGTCGCCGGAGAAAACCGCCGCCGGCAGCGGCGCCTGCCAGAGCGGCTGCGCCAGCCAGTCCACGCGGGCGATGCGCTTCGGTGCTTCGCGCATACGGCGGAACATGCGCACGATCGCGCCCTCGACATCCTCGTTGGGGCCAACGAACTCGCAGGCCCCACCCGTTTTCTCGCCCATCTGCCGGGCGAGGGCCTCGGCCGGTGCGGCGCCGACCGCGACGACGAACAGCCGGTGCCCCGATTGCGCAACCTCCGCGAGCACCTGCTCGACGGCCCAGACCTCGGCATCCGTGATCAACAGGATGTTGCGGTTCGCCGACTCCGCGCCCCTGATGGCGGTCGCAGCCCGCAATGCCCCGGCGAGCTCGGTGCCACCGAGATCGGCATCCATGTCCCTGACCCGGTGGCGCAGCCACTCGATCGTGCTCGCGCTCGCCGGTCGCATCGAGCCCGCGCCCGAAGCGGGCGCGAGCTGCTCCACCGTCGAGCCGAAGCGGGTAACGCTCACCTGGTCCGCCGGCCCGAGGCGATCGAGGATGGCGAGCATGGCGCGCCGCGCGCAGCCGATGCTCGTGCCGCCCATGGATCCGGAGCAGTCGACCACGAGCTTCAGGCCGAGAGGCGCTGCCGCAGGCTCGGCAAGGCGCGGATCGATGCTGAGGAGCGCGACATAGCCATCGCCGTCGGGTGCAACGAGGCTCGCGGAATGATCGCGGACGCCCGCAACGCAGAGCACGAAGTCGCGGTCGAGGAATGCACCTTTATCGAGGGAAATGCGCCGGCCGCCCTCGATGGCCTCGACGCGCACGGCGTGGCTGGGGGAGCGAAGAATGGCGCCGGCGAGATCGCCGATGACGTCGATCGAGAGCTCAAACGGATACTCGGCCAGCAGGTCCACGCCCGGCACCTGGTGCGGCTCGACCCCGTGGGCCGTGGCGTCGCCGTAACGCGGGGCAATCACCGTCGGCACGAGCAGCCGCAGTTCCTCGCCGTGCCAGTGCAGGAGTTCCGCGTAGCGATAGCGGATGAGCGCCCGCTCGCCGGCCATCACGTTGCCGAGGCTCAGCGAATACAGCCCGTCGCCCGCCTGCTCCAGCAGCGCCGCGGAATCCCCCTCGTCCATGGCGCGCTCGTAGTTTGCCCGCGCGGCCTGCCGGCGCACCGCCACGGCCTGCAGTGCCCGGTCGCCGATCTCGAGCTCCAGCCCCAGCAGCACCGCGCGATGCGGCACCGGGAATGTGAACACCGCCTCGATGTTCTGCGTGCTCTCGTTCTCGTAGACCTGCTCCACGGTCAGCTCGAACAGCAGGCCCGTGAGCTGGCCGCGGGCGCTCACGCCCTGCAGGGGCACGGCCGCGCCCGCTTTCGACTTCAGCACTGCGATCGGTTCCGCGCTCATTATTTCTTCTCCTTCTCGTTGATCTCGCCATAGGCCGCCAGCACCGCCTTGAACAGCGCGCGCACCTGCTCGGGTTTCAGCCCGGCGCGCGCAGGCTCGATCACGAGCTCCACGCCGTCGGCCACCACCAGGTGACTCATCACCTCCACCGACCCGGGCTTGCGGGGCCGGGGCGGTGGCACCTCGGGATCCACCCCTTCCAGCAACTCCCGCACCCGCTCCAGCGACAGCCCGGCGTCCGTCCACTTGCGGATCG
>JAKLLP010000072.1 GCA_023150055.1 Gammaproteobacteria bacterium
CCGAGCAGAGTCGTGCCGTGGCGGGACGCGCGCGCACCGGGCAGATCGTCACGACGCTTACGGAGGCCGACTACCAGGCGACCCTTCGCGAGGTCGACGGCATCGTGCGCTCGACGGCGCTGGTCAGCGCGGGGCTGAGGCTCAAGGCCGGCTATAACTCCAAGGTCTCCCCCGTGGTCGGCGTCGAGCCGGACTTTTTCGCGATCAAGCACTGGCCGCTGGCCGAAGGAGACCTCTTCGACGCGGACGAGGTGCGCCGCTCAGCGCGGGTTGCGCTCATCGGCCACACGGTCGCGCGCGACCTCTGGGGCAGCGAGTCCCCGGTCGGGGAGCGGCTGTTCATCAATCGCGTACCCTTCGAAGTGGTCGGTGTGCTCGCCGAGCGCGGCCAGGGGCTCGACGTCACCAACGAGGACCTGCAGGTGTACGTGCCGCTCACGACGGCCATGCGACGGCTGCTCAACCTCGACTACTACGGCTCCATGCTGTTCGAGCTGGGCGACCCAGGCGACATGCAGCGGGTGTCGGAGGAAATCGAGGCGCTGCTGCGGGTGTGCCACCGCATCTCGCCCTTCCGCCCGGACGACTTCCGGGTGAGTAACCAGCGCGAGCTGATCGCCACGCAGATCTCCTCGGCCGACCGGCTCGGTTTTTTCGTCCGGTGGATTGCGCTCTCCGGGCTGCTGGTGGCGGGGCTGGGGGTGCTCGCGATCGCCTGGATCGCGGTGCGCGACCGCACCCGGGAGATCGGCACGCGGCGCGCGCTCGGCGCTACCGCCCCGGACATCTTCTTCCAGTTCGCCTTCGAGGCGATGTTGCTCGCCGCCATCGGCGCCACGCTCGGTATCGGGCTCGGCTGGGCGGCGTCGAGGATCACCGCCGGGCAGGCTGAACTCCCGTTCGTGTTCGAGCGGGTCACCGCGCTCGCCGCGCTCGCCATGGCGCTCGTGCTCAACCTCGCGTTCGCGAGCTGGCCGGCGCTGCGCGCCGCCCGGCTCGACCCGATCCAGGCGCTGCAGCACGAGTGATGCCGGCAGTGAAATGGCAATCGGTGAACGTGTGCCAGGCAAGCGGCACCGGGCTCAGGCACACTCTGCGCTGCGCAAGCCGAGGAGGTCGATTCGATGCCCATCACGGGATGCTACCCCTACAAGCCCGGGAACGACTGGCTGGCGAGCCATGCGGCAAACGTCACCTCGCAGTTCGGTGAAGATGGCATCCTGCGGGAGATCTTCGGGCGGCTGCCGGGCGAGCGCGCGCAGCGCTGGTGCGTGGATTTCGGCGCCTGGGACGGCCGACACCTCAGCAACAGCTGGAACCTGATCGCGAATCACGGCTGGAATGCCGTCCTCATCGAGGCGGCCGCGGAGCGGTTCGCCGAGCTGCAGGCGACGCACGCCGGCAACGACAGGGTCACCGCGCTGAACCGACTCGTGCATTTCGAGGGCCCGGACCTGCTCGACGATATCCTGCAGGGCACGCGCGTGCCGCAGGACCCCGATCTCCTGGCGATCGATATCGACGGTAACGACTATCACGTCTGGGAGTCGCTGCGCCGGTACGAGCCGAAGATCGTGCTGATCGAGATCAACCCCTCTTTTCCGAACGAGCTCGCCTTCGTGCAGGCGCGGGACATGGGGGTGTACCAGGGCAGTTCGCTCCTGGCCATGGTGCTCCTCGGCAAGGCCAAGGGCTACGAGTTGATCTCGACCACGTCGCACAATGCCTTTTTTGCGCGCCGCGACCTCTATCCGCTGTTCGACATCACCGACAACGACATACACCTGATGCACAGCCCCGGGCCTTACCAGACATGGATCTACCAGCTCTATGACGGCACGGTGCAGATCGCCGGTTGCCAGCAGATGCTCTGGGACGAGGGCAGGCCGATGACGCTGGCCGACATCCGCGGCCTGCCTCCGGGCGATCGCGTCGAGGGATAGTCACCGGTTCCGGCTGCCGGCGCCGCAGTCACGGCGCCACCTGCCACAGGTCAAGACCGGCGCCCCGCCGATGGGCTAGATTGCCGGGCAGTCACCCCGGCGGAGTGCTCCGGCATGCGCATCGACGTCCTTCTCGAACCCGACCAGACCCCGGCTCAGCTCACCGAACTGGCCGAGCTTTGCGAGCGGTATGGCATCGGCACCCTGTGGCTGCAGAACTACGTCTCCTGGCGCGACCCGTTCATGTCGCTGGTGCCGGCCGCGCAGGCGACGAAGAGGGTGGGTCTCGGGGTGTGCGTGATCAGCCCCTGGGAAATGCACCCCGTGAAGCTGGCAAGCGCGCTGCTGACGTTGCAGGAGTACGGCGGCGGGCGTGCGGCGCTGGTGATCGGCGGTGGCGGCGAATGGCCGACGCGCCTGGCATTCGCGACACCGAAGCGGGTGCGCAGCGTGCGCGAGGCGATCGAGTTGGTGCGCGCCGGGGTGGCGGGCGGCAAGCCGCTCACCTACCAGGGCGAGATGTACAAGGTATACGGCTACAACCCGAAGTTCGGCGCCGCCGACCCGCCGCTCGTCTACGCCGGCGCGAACCGGCCGCAGATGCTGCGCGCCACGGTGCCGGCGGCCGACGGGGTGATGTACAGCGACATGCCGCGGCCGCGGATCCGCGCGACGGTGCAGAGCACGCTGGAGGCCCTTGCCGCGAAAGGCCGTTCCGCCGAGGGCTATCGCATCAGCAACATCTGGGCCTGGCACATCAAGGCGGACCGGGAGGTGGCACTCACCGAGGCGCGGCGCGAGCTGCTGCTGCGCGGGCTGCTGGAGCGCTGGTATCTGGAGACCTTCCTCAGCAGCGAGGACTGCGATTTCATCGAGAAGCACAAGGACGCTTTCTACAAGGCCTACCGCAGCAGGAGCGGTGTCATCGAGGGCGTGCCGGCACGGATCGTGGATGCCTGCCTCGCGAACCTCAGCTTCACGGGCACACCCGACGATATCGAGGCGCACCTCGGCGAACTGCTCGAGTTTCGCGATGCCGGGGTCAACGAGATCTGCTTCCGGCTGCACGACGATCCGGCCTACGCCATCCGGACGATCGGCGAGCGCATCGTTCCCGCCCTGCGCTGAGCTGTGGTGCCTGACGACTTCCCGACAACCTGCCGGTCTGGGCTTCCGCAAGCAGGTTGACGGCCGGCGACCTCCCGCCGCCAGGGTGGTTCTTTGTGTCAAAGTAGCTCCGAAACTCGACATCAGCCCGGAGTGCCCATGATCCATCCCACTATTGCCGGCAGGACGAGAGGCCTGGCGCCGTGGCTCTGCGCCACGCTGGCCGCGGCCTGCGGGGCGGGACCGGCCCCGTCCGCTGACAACGCCGCCGCGGAGCCTTCTCATTACAGCTTCGGCAGGAGCGGAGGCGACGGCACCGGCAAGTTCTACATGGGCCGCGAAATCGCCTGGGTCATGGGACACCAGGGCGCCGGCTGGCTCGAGCGCGACGAGCGCGTCGCCGAGGAGCGCACCGACCTGCTGCTCGACAACCTGCCGCTCGAACCCGACGACGTCGTCGCCGACATCGGCGCCGGTACGGGATATTTCGCATTGCCGATTGCCGAGCGTGTGCCCGAGGGCCGGGTGCTCGCGGTCGATATTCAGCAGGAGATGCTCGACATCATTCGCGAGCGGGTCGCGCGGCTCGGGGTCGACAACGTCGAGACGGTGCTCGCGACGGAGGAGGATCCGCGCCTGCCGGTCGGCGAGGCCGACCTGGTGCTGTTCGTGGATGCGTACCACGAGTTCGCTTATCCGCGCGAGGTGATGGAACGGGTCGTTGCGGCGCTGAAACCCGGTGGCCGGGTCGTGCTCGTCGAGTATCGCGGCGAAGACCCGACCGTGCCGATCCGCGAAACACACAAGATGACCGAGCGGCAGGCGCGCGCCGAGATGAACGCGGTGGGGCTCGAGTGGGTCGAAACCCGCGGCTTCCTGCCCTGGCAGCACTTCATGATCTTCCGCAAGCCTGCCGGCTGAGCGTGACCGGCGGGCTAGGGGAACGCAGCGATCCGCCCAGTGTGAACAGGCCCTGGTGCCGTGTCCCGCAAGTACATTGACGGTCTGCGATGGGCGAACCGCCCGGAGGCGGGGGTCTCCGCCCAAAGCGAGTGTTGATGAACGAGGGCGGGAGCGACGGCGGAGACCTCCCGCCGCAAGGGCGGTCACGGGTAGCAAGTTATTTGGATCATCGCCCATCTGCGGGTACGGCTGGCGAAAACGCCTGGCTGAGCGCTGCGGCCCGGGAGAGCCGGCGCCGGTACGCTCGCGGCAGCACCTCCCTGTGCTGCGCTCGCTCGGGGTCTCGCCTGGCCGCTCGGCCGTCCCTGCCTCGCGGGCTCGACACGCCCTTTGCAGGCTCTCCCGGGCCTTGCGCCTGGCGGCCCCGCACTCAGCGGCGCGGTTGTCGGCCGCAATGTGCCCCGCAGATGGGCGAAGAACCAGGTTTTTGCGGGCCACCACACTAGCGCGTCGCGGCTGAGCGACCGCCAGTACGGCTCGAGCCGACGGATCCGGAGCGCTTACGGTCCCTGGCTCATGGACCTGGTGCGCTCTCGGCCAGCAGCGTCTCGATGGCGCCGGTCAGTTCGCCGGCCGCGGGGCTCACCCCGCTCTCGAAGCGTTGCACGACGGTGCCATCCGGCTTCACCAGGTACTTGTTGAAATTCCATTTCGGCTCGCCGGCCTGCCGGGCGAGTTCCCTGAAGACGGGGTTGGCCTGCGGGCCCGTGACGGGTGACTCGGCCAGCATCGTGAACTTCACGCCGTAATTGATGTAGCAGATCTCCGCCGTCTCGGCCTCGTCCTGCGCCTCCTGGCGGAAGCTGTTCGACGGGAAGCCGATGACGACCAGGCCGCGATCCCGGTATTTTTCGTGCAGCGCCTGCAGTCCGCTGAACTGCGGCGTGTAGCCGCAGTGACTCGCCGTGTTGACGATGAGCAGGGGCCGCCCCGCATGCGCCTTGCAGATGTTGACGGTCTCGCTGGACCGCAGCCGCGGCAACTCGCGGTCGAGATAGGCCGGACAGTCGGCGGCCGCCGCCGATCCTGCGGCCATTGCGCAGAGCATAGCGGCCGCTGCTGCGCTCGCGCGTAAACGGGAATTGCTGCTCACGGTGGCGTGCCTCCAGGTGAACGGGTCGAGGATACTTCGATACCGCGGGTCAGTGCGCCATTTCAGGCAGGGCGGCGGTGCCGCTCCGCGCCTCCGCCGCGCTGAACCGCGTCGGGCGTCCTTCCGCGGTCCACAGCCACGCCCCGTACGCAAAGACCACGAAGTTGACGGCGCCGACGAACAGCACGGGGCCGGATATGCGCCAGTGGTCGTAGAGAAAGCCGCCGATGATGCTGGTGCTCAGGATGCCGACCGCACCGCAGAATGCGGCGAGGCCTATCACCGCACCGCGCGTGTCCACCGGCGTTTCCTGGCCGAGTAGCGCAGTCGCACTGAGGATCACGCTCATCTGGCCGATGCCGACCAGCACGGCCGCGGCGATTCCAGTCGGCGCAAACGGGTGTTCATGCAGGCCGAGCAGCGTGTAGCCGGCAGCGGCGAGCCCCAGCGAGACGACGAGGCAGGCGAGGCGATGCCAGCGGTCGAGCAGCAGCCCGCAGACCGGCGCCCAGAGCAGCGAGGAGCCCTGGATGATGCCGAAGATCATGCCAGCGCGCGCGATGGACTCCTCGGCGCTCATGCCCTCGTTGCGGCCGGCCTGCTGCAGCCATAGCGAGATGAAGGTGGCGACCAGCGTGAGATCGGCCCGGGAGATGAAAGCACCGGCGTAGCACAGGACGAGGCGGCGGTTACGCGCGGCCTCGGCCATGCCGACGCGCACCGTGGTGCCGAGCCGTACGCGCTCGCGGCGTCGTCCGGGCGTGCCGCCACGCAGACCGAGCTGCATGATGATTCCCGTCACCAGGGCGAGGCCGGCCACGCCGAGAAGGAGCATGCGGGCGGCCTCGGTGCTGGTGTACCCGGCCGTGGTGGCCAGCGTGGGCAACTGGGAGAAGGCGACAGCTGCGATGGCCACGCCGAGGCCGTTGAGGAGTCCGCCCGTCCCGGCGAGCTTGCCCCGCGAGGATTCGTCCGGGTAGTCCGCGGCGAGTACCGCAAAAATGACGCCCGCCATCGCCACGCCGACCGCGTAGATGAAGCGGTAAACGAACAGCTCCGCGCTGCTCGTGGCAAATGGGAACAGCGCGTACCCGACCGCCATGATGACGAAACCGAGCGCGAACAAGGTGCGGCGACCGACCCGGTCGGACAACGCACCGATGTAGCCGACCAGCAGCAACCCGACGATTTCCTGCATGGTCAGCAGCGCACCGGTCAACCGGCCCGCTTCCCCGGCAGGGATGCCAAGCACCTCGCTCAGGACGTAGGGCTGGGCGAAGCTCAGAAAACTGAACAGGGCGATGGCGACGAACGACTGGTAGAGGTAGGTGTAGGCGTTGAGGCGGCTGGTCCCTGGCGAGAATCGGAGAAAGCCGATACGAGCCCCGGGGCTGGGGAGAGACGGGTCGGATGACTGGGCCAAGGCGGTGCTCCTGCTGCTGGCGTACGGCGGTGTTCTCTTCAAATCCGGAAATCCGGCCGGAGTTCTCTGTCGGCGCGTCAGCGCACCACGTCCGGCTATTCGCTGGGCCGGGGGCATGTGGATTCAGCGCCGGCGCGCAGCCCGTTCCCGCCGCGCCGAATTACCGCGACGCAGTGCAGACCCCACCGGTCCCGCACCGCCGAGTCCCTGCGGCTGCGACCACGGTCCTTGGGACCGGGGCATCACGGCGGTTAGAGTCCGATCTGCTTCGTCGCGGATTGACCTGGGTTCGTATGACGCACGAGAGGCCCTTGCCCGAGGTCATACCCTGTCCGCCGGAACATCGCGAGGCGCTTTACCGCCTCCGCGCGCGGGTCTGGGTCGAGGGCGGGGCGGACCCGGCTGCATTTGCGGGCGGGCGCTGGAGCGACCCGCGTGACGAGTTGCGCCGCCACTGGATCGCGCTCCACGAAGGCGAGGTGGTGGCCGGCGCATCGCTCAGCATCCACCCGTGCCTGCGCGAAGTGGAGGAGGCCGAGGCCTATCTCGGCTTCGGCCTGCCCGAGGCGGGCGCGGTTGCCGCGCCGGCGCGGGTGGTCGTGCGTCGGGACTGGCGCGGCCGCGGCTTGTTGCAGCGATTGCTCGACGCGCAGGACGAGGCGGCGCGCGCGGCTGGCGCGGCGCTCGCCGTTCGCCAGGCATCCCGCATGATGCGCCCGCTGCTATTGCGGCGCGGCTGGCGCTACCATGGCCCCGGGCCACACGATCCCCGGTTTCCGCGCGAGGAGTTCTCGGTGATGTCGTTTCTGCCCGGATCGAAGTGAGCCCTTCGCATTTGCTGCAGAAGATCCTCGACATCCTCAAGGAGTTCGTGCCCGAGGCCTGGTGGCAGCGGGTGCGGCGGGCTTTTTACCTGCGGCGTTACCGGCGAACCGACCGCCGGGAGAACCGCCGCATCACCCGGTCGCGCGCGCCGATCCTCATCGTCTCCGAGGCCGACAATGCAGCTCACGCCTACGCCGACTGGCTCGCCTGGGCAGAGCAGCACCGACCGGACCTGCGCCGCGCCATCCGTCTGGACCGCTTGCCGGGTGCCAGCGCGCGCGGCGCAGGCGGGCTCCATGCCTGGGTGCAGGATCCGGTGCGCGAACGCGACGAGGCGCTCTTCGATCGTTTGCAGAGACTGGAACGGCAGGTCGGCCACCACGGCGGCGGTGTCGTCAACCCGGCCGGGGTGTTGTCGAACACGCTCCGCGACGTGATGTGGGAGCGCCTCGCGGGGTTGCCATTGCGGGTCGCAGCCGTCGCGCGCGTGCCGGCCGACCCGCATGACCCCTTCATGCCGGAGCGCTACCCGGTGATGGTGCGTCCGCGCTGGGGCCATGGGTTGCCGATGGAGTTGCTGCCGCACCCGGAGGGCTGGCGAACCTGGCGGCGGCGGACCCAGGGGGACGGCGTGCAGTGGGTGACGACGGAGTTCATCGACGTGCGTGGCACCGACGCGCTCTACCGCAAGTACCGCTACATCTCCTTCGGGGGGCGTGGGCTCGCCCGGCACCTGATCGTCTCGCGCCGTTGGGAGGTGCGCCCGAAGGACCGGATCCTGACGGATGCCACGCGCGAGGAGGAACTCGCCTTCGTCCACGGCGAGATGCCCTATGCAGCGGTGCTGGAACAGGCGCGGGCAGCGCTCGGTTTTGACGTCGCGGCTTTCGATTTCAGCTACGACGCTACCGGCCGGCTGGTGCTCTGGGAGGTCAACCCTTTCCCGGATCTATCGACGCCGCGGACCGGGGCCAGCCGCTACCTGCAGGACGTGGTGCACGCCACTTATGGCGCGCTCGCGGACTTCTACGAGAAGTTGTTGCAGGAAGCGCGGCGCTGACGGGGACGGTTCCCTTCTGGGAACCGTCCCCGTCAAATTACACCGCGAGGTCGCTGGAGATGTAGTGGGAGAGCTGCTGGATCGTCTGGTCCTGCTCGATGAAAAAGGGGACAGTGACCAATTTCCGATCTGCGACAGCATTAAGAACCCTCGACTCAAGTCGGACATTGGTCACTGTCCCCCCCTTTTCTGGCCGGCCTGAAGGCGCTGCCCTGGGATTTGCGGTCAGCGCTGGTGCTGGTCGGCAATCCTGTCGATTTGTCACGGTGTCGTGGCGCCGCACGGCGCGCTGCGCGCCGAGGTCACCCCGGCCGGGCGGGGGAAGCACACCGGCGCCACTGAGCGCAGCCCGGCCGAGCGGCATCGGGCGATGAGCTGGGCGCAGCGGCTCAAAAGGGTGTTTCGCATCGAGATCGA
>JAKLLP010000073.1 GCA_023150055.1 Gammaproteobacteria bacterium
TGTCATCCGGCATCCGCGACGTGTGGGCGCGGATGAGAGCCTGGTTCCAGGGCGGTTTTTGAGGGGCCCCGATCAAGAGGCCTCGGGTTGTGTTGTTGTTGTTGTGGAGGAGAAGCGGCAATGTTTGAACTCATGGATGCATCGAGCCAGAACGCGGTCATAAAGGTCATCGGCGTGGGCGGTGGCGGCGGCAACGCCGTCAAGCACATGGCCACCTGCGGAATCGACGGCGTCGATTTCATCTGCGCCAATACGGATTCGCAGGCGTTGCGGGGCGCCAACGTGCGCACGGCGTTGCAGATCGGCTGCAATATCACCAAGGGCCTCGGCGCGGGTGCCGATCCCGACGTCGGACGCCAGGCGGCGATGGAGGACCGCGACCGGATCATCGAGGTGATCGATGGTGCGGACATGCTGTTCATCACCGCCGGCCTGGGCGGTGGTACCGGGACCGGCGCGGCGCCGGTGGTCGCGCAGGTGGCCCGCGAGCTGGGGATCCTCACGGTGGCCGTGGTCACGAGGCCCTTCAAGATGGAAGGCCGCAAGCGCATGCAGATCGCCGACCAGGGCATTCACGATCTCGCGAAGTATGTCGATTCGCTCATTACCATTCCGAACGAGAAGCTGCTGAGCGTGCTCGGTTCGCAGACGACGCTCCTCGACGCGTTCCGGGCGGCCAACGAGGTGCTGCAGGGCGCAGTCCAGGGCATCGCCGAGCTGATCACCCGGCCGGGACTCATCAACGTGGACTTCGCCGACGTGCGCACGGTCATGTCGGAGATGGGCATGGCGATGATGGGCTCGGGCACCGCGAGCGGCGAGGATCGCGCCCGCGAAGCTGCCGAGGCTGCGATCTCGAGCCCGCTGCTTGAGGAGGTGAATCTCTCCGGCGCCCGCGGCATCCTCGTGAACGTCACCGCAGGCATGGACCTGTCGATCGGGGAGTTCCACCAGGTCGGCGAAACCGTCAAGCAATGTGCGTCCGACGACGCGACGGTGGTGATCGGCACCGTCATCGACGAGGACATGTCGGACGGCATCCGCGTCACGGTGGTGGCCACCGGGCTCGGGCGCGAGGCCCTGCGCCAGGCGGAGCAGCCTGCCATCCGCGTGGTGCGCCAGGCGGCAGTCGCCGGGGACCGGGTTGCGGCAGCCGAGGTGTTGCAGCCGAACTACGGCATCTATGATCGCCCGGCGGTGACGCGGCGCGGACCGGCAGTCGAGGCCCTCGCCAACGGTGGCCCGGAAGCAAACTTTGAACTGCTGGACGTGCCGGCATTCCTGCGGCGCCAGGCGGACTGATCCCGGGCTTTTCGTTGCGGCTTTTTCACAATCTGTGTTACTGTGCGCCCCGCTGGCAGGGCGGGGCGCGGTAACTGCCAGATTTGGGCAAGGTATTTCAGGGCGTTAGCACAGTTCACCGGTACGCCTGTCGTCGCGCCAGCAGCGCCGGGAAACACGCTCCGCCGTGTTGCGAGATCGCAACAGCGCGCGGAAGTGCCGGAAGCAGACCGCTTTTCTGGCGGGTGATCGAGGGGGGTGTTCCATGCTCCGACAGCGAACGCTGAAAACGGCCATCCGCGCCACCGGGGTGGGTCTGCACACGGGCCGCAAGGTCTACATGACGTTGCGACCAGCCGCGGAGAACACCGGCGTCGTGTTTCGCCGGGTCGATCTCGAGCCGGCCGTCGACATTCCTGCCGACGCACTGAAGGTCGGCGAGACCATGCTCGGCACGACCCTGGTCGAAGGCGAGGTCAAGGTTGCCACCGTGGAGCACCTGCTTGCCGCGATGGCGGGCCTCGGGATCGACAATGCCTACGTCGATCTCACCGCGCCGGAAGTCCCGATCATGGACGGCAGCGCAGCGCCTTTCGTATTCCTCCTGCAGTCAGCGGGCGTCGCCGAGCAGAACGCTCCCAAGCGCTTTGTCCGGATCCGCCGTCCGATCCGCGTCGAGGACGGGGACAAGTGGGCCGAGTTCAGGCCCTTCGCGGGATTCCGCGTCAACTTCCGCATCGACTTCGATCATGCCGTGTTCAAGCGGCACACCCAGGCAGCGACGGTGGATTTCTCCTCCACCTCGTTCCTCCGGGAAGTCAGCCGTGCGCGTACCTTCGGCTTCCTGCAGGAGATCGAGGCGCTGCGGGCGCGCAATCTCACGCTCGGCGGCAACATGGACAACGCCATCGTGCTCGACGAGTTTCGTGTCCTCAACGAGGACGGCCTGCGGTTCGAGGACGAGTTCGTCAAGCACAAGATCCTCGATGCCATCGGCGACCTCTATCTCCTCGGCCATCCGCTGCTCGGCGAGTACACGGGCTACAAGTCCGGACACTCGCTGAACAACCGGCTGCTGCGGGCGTTGCACGCCGCGCCCGAGGCTTGGGAGATGACCAGCTTCGACAACGAGGTCAAGGCGCCGATCGCTTTCCTGGCGCCCGCCGCGACGGCCTGAGCCGCCCCTGTCTCAGGGGCCGTCGTCCGCGCCGGCAACCCTGATCCGCACACGTGTTGCCTGCGGGTGCAGTTCCCTGCACCGGGTGAGCAGCGTCGTCTCCTCGAAGCGCAGGCGGGCCGCCCAGGCGGGGCTGCCTGCGAAGATCACCAGTGTCCCATCGCCGCGCAGGTTCGCCGAGCGCAGTTCCAGGGCGAGTTCCGGGGCGAGTGCCGCGCGCAGCGCGGTGGCCAGGTCCTCGGTCCGGGCTGCCCGTCGCGCCAGCTCTGCGAACGCGCCGTCGGGTCGCTGCAGCAGATCGGCCAAGGACTTCAAGGATTTGTTCGACATGGGTCACGATCCGCAGGGGTCGGACTGTGAAGCGGTTTTCTTGTGTTATTTCAAATCGCTGGGCATAGTATCGCAAGCGAAAAGGCAAACCCGCTGAAAGGCGGGGACGCAAAGCCACCGGTCTAAGGGAGCGGTTCCTATGATAGCGGGGTTGCCGAAGGCCGGGGTCCGCAGCTGCGCACGCCGGCACGACAACCAAGGACGTTCGGTCCGGGGCCGGGAGGTCGCCGGCGCCGCCGGTACAAAAAGACCAACAAGCTGGCCGCAGGGCCACGGAGGGCGTACCGAATGAACCTGATCATTCTCTGCCGCAACACGCGCGGCACGAGCCACATTGCCCTTTCGGTGCCGTTGCTGAGCATGCTGGCCCTCTCGGCCGTCGCGGTCGTCATCGGCTGCTTCGGGCTCGGTTACAGCCTCGCCCGCAGCGCGGGTTTCGTCCCGGCCGATGAACGTCTCGGTGAGTTGCGGCTGGAACTGGCCGAGCAGAAGGCGGCGCTAGCCCGTGCCCAGGACAACGCCCGCGACGACGTGCGCGCGCTCAGGCTGCGCCTCGGCAGCCTCAATGCGCATGTCATCCGGATCAATGCGCTCGGTGGGCGCCTGGCCAGCATGGCGCGGCTCGACGACGGCGAGTTCGACTTCAGCGCGCCGCCCGGCATCGGCGGGCCCGAAGACCCGCCGGCCGCAGGGTCGGCCTCTGCCGACCTGACCACCGAACTCGACGCCCTCGGTGCGCGCCTGGAGAACCAGGAGCGCCAGCTCTCGATGCTGTCCGCGCTGCTCGTCGACCGCAAGCTCAGCGCCGCCGTGCAGCCGCGCGGACGCCCGGTGCGGACCGGCTACATATCGAGTCATTTCGGGCGCCGGATCGACCCCTTTACCGGGGAACCGCGGCAGCACCGCGGCATCGATTTTGCCGCGCGCAAGGGGGCGGAGATCGTGGCGGTGGCGACGGGGGTCGTGACCTGGACCGGTTATCGGCAGGGCTATGGGCGGATGGTGGAGATCAACCACGGCAACGGCTACGTGACGCGTTATGCCCACAATTCGGAGAACCTGGTGGCCGTGGGCGACCAGGTCGAGCAGGGACAGACGATTGCCCTCATGGGCGCCACCGGCAGGGCCACGGGGTCGAACCTGCATTTCGAGGTCTGGTACCGCGACCGCCCGGTGGACCCGCAGCGCTTCATCAGCGAGAGGACCTGAGTCCAGCACCCCCCGCGGGGCTGTCCTGTGGCCCCCTGCCACCCGGGCACGCGCCTGAAACGGGCTTTCGCGCCCGCGCCATAACCGCCTTAGAATGGGCGACCGTAAGTCGAGGCGGTCGCGCGCGCTGCTGCTTCAACCGCCGATTCATTCGATCCAGCATGTAGGTGGGCTGGCCTCACGATGGCTGCCGCCTGGAGATTTCAGAGTTGTTTTCGAAGCTCCTGACCCGCATTTTCGGCAGCCGCAACCAGCGGCAGCTGCGCCGCTACACCGCAATCGTCTCCCGGGCCAAAGATTTCGAGGAGGGGCTGCAGGCCCTGGACGACCAGGCGCTGAGGGCCAGAACGGATGAATTCCGCGCCCGCCTCGCCGCGGGCACGGCGCTCGATGACCTCGTCCCCGAGGCTTTCGCGGTGGTCCGGGAGGCCGCCCGCCGCACGCTCGGCATGCGCCATTTCGACGTCCAGCTGGTCGGCGGCCTGGCGCTGCATGCCGGCAGGATCGCCGAGATGCGCACCGGCGAGGGCAAGACGCTGGTGGCCACACTGCCCGCGTACCTGAACGCCCTGCCCGGCAAGGGGGTGCACGTCGTCACCGTCAACGAGTACCTGGCGCAGCGCGATGCCGGCTGGATGGGTCCGGTCTACGAGGCCCTCGGCATGACGGTGGGCGTGATCCGCAGCGGCCAGAGCCACGCCGAGAAGAAGCGCGCTTACGGCGCCGATATCACCTACGGCACCAACAACGAGTTCGGTTTCGATTACCTGCGCGACAACCTGTCCTTCCGCCGCGAGGACCAGATGCAGCGGGGGCTTGCCTACGCGATCGTCGACGAGGTCGACTCGATCCTGATCGACGAGGCGCGCACGCCGCTCATCATCTCCGGCCCGTCCGACGACAGCAGCGAACTCTATGTTCGCGTCAACAAGCTCATCCCCAGGCTGCAGCGCCAGGAGAGCGAGGACGGCGAGGGCGACTATTCCCTCGATGAGAAGGCCCGCCAGGCCCACCTGACCGAGGCGGGTCACCAGAAGGTGGAGGACATGCTGGTTGCCGACGGCCTGCTCGCCGAGGGCGATAGTCTCTACGACGCCGCCAATCTCAGGCTCATGCATCACCTGACCGCTGCGCTGCGCGCGCATACGCTGTACCGGCGCGACGTCGAGTACATCGTGAGGAACGGCGAGGTCGTCATCGTCGATGAGTTCACCGGACGCACCATGGCGGGCCGGCGCTGGTCGGACGGGCTGCACCAGGCGATCGAGGCGAAAGAGGGCGTGCCGATTCGCGCCGAGAACCAGACCATCGCCGCGGTGACGTTCCAGAATTTCTTCCGCATGTACGAAAAACTCTCGGGCATGACGGGCACCGCCGACACCGAGGCCTACGAGTTCCAGCAGATCTACGGGCTGGAGGTGGTCGTGATACCGACCCACAAGCCGATGATCCGCATGGATCATTCGGACCTCGTTTACATGACGGCCAACGACAAGTTCGCGGCCATCATCGAGGACATCCGCGACTGCCGCGCCCGGCAACAGCCGGTGCTGGTCGGCACGACCTCGATCGAGACCTCGGAGCTTCTCTCCGGCCTGCTCAAGCGCGACAAGATCGACCACCAGGTGCTGAACGCGAAGCAGCACGAGCGTGAGGCCCACGTGGTCGCCGAGGCAGGCCGCCCCGGCGCCGTGACCATCGCCACCAACATGGCCGGTCGCGGCACCGACATCGTGCTCGGCGGGAACCTGGCCGCCGAGATCGCGGCGCTGCCCGAAGAGACCACGGGGGAGGAACGCGAGCACCATCGCCGCGACTGGGAGACCCGGCACGAGACCGTCATCAAGGCCGGCGGGCTGCACATCATCGGCACCGAGCGGCACGAGTCGCGCCGTATCGACAACCAGCTGCGCGGGCGCTCCGGCCGGCAGGGCGACCCGGGCTCGAGCCGCTTCTACCTGTCCATGGAAGACAACCTGATGCGCATCTTCGGTGACCCGGAGCGCACCAAGGCGCTGCTGTCGCGCGTCGGCATGCGCCAGGGCGAGGCCATCGAGAGCAAGATGCTCAGCCGCCAGATCGAGCGCGCGCAGCGCAAGGTCGAGGCGCACAACTTCGACATCCGCAAGAGCCTCCTCGAGTACGACGACGTCGCCAACGAGCAGCGCAAGGTCGTCTACCAGCAGCGCAACGAACTCATGCAGGCCGACGACATACTCGATGCGATCACGGCGATTCGCGCCGAGGCCATCAACGTCGTGGCCGACCAGTTCATCCCCCGCGGGTCACTCGAGGAGAACTGGGATCCGGAGGGACTCGAGCAGGCGCTGGAGCGGGAGTTCGGCCTGCAGGTGCCGGTGCGGCAGTGGCTGCAGGAAGTCGAGCAGCTCGAGGACGATGCCTTTCGCGCGCGACTCGTGGAGGCATTCGACAGGGCCTATGAGCGCAAGGCTGCCGAGATCGGCGAACCGGTGATGCGCGAGCTGGAGAAGGCTGTGATGCTCCAGCAGCTCGACCACCACTGGAAGGAACATCTCGCGGCCATGGACTACCTGCGACAGGGCATACACCTGCGCGGCTACGCGCAGCGCAACCCGAAGCAGGAGTACAAGCGCGAGGCCTTCGAGATGTTCGGCCAGATGATGGACCAGGTGAAGCGCGCCTCGATCGCGATGCTGGCGCGTGCGCGGCTGCGCAGCGAGGAGGCGGTGGAGGCGGTCACGGAGCGCAAGCCGCCGGACGAGAAGCGGCTGCAGTTCACCCACGCCGAGGCGGCGTCACCGATCGCGTCGGACACCGCCGAGGGGCCGCCGCCCGTCATGCGCGCACCGGGCCTGGCCGGGGCGGCGCGCCCGATGCCGGCACCGGCAATCGCGGCGTCCGTGGTGCGTCCCGATGCCAAGGTCGGTCGCAACGAACCCTGTCCCTGCGGGTCCGGCAAGAAGTACAAGCATTGTCATGGCCGCATCGCCTGATGCGGAGCTGCACGTTGCCGCGGGCGTGATACGCGACCGCAGTGGCCGGGTGCTGATCGCGCAGCGCCCTGCGGGGCGACCGCTCGCCGGTGGCTGGGAATTTCCCGGCGGCAAGGTCGCCGAGGGTGAGACGGCGCGCGATGCCCTGGTCCGCGAGTTGCGCGAGGAACTCGGGATAGAAGTCCGCACGGCCGAGCCCTTCCTGCGTTACCGCTACGCATACCCGGAGCGCGTCGTGCTGCTCGATGTCTGGACCGTCGACGGTTACGCCGGCGAACCGCGCGCGCTGGAGGGCCAGGCGCTGCGCTGGGAGGCGGTGGATCGTCTGATCGAGAGCGGGCTGCTCGAGGCGGACCGGCCGATCGTCGAGGCGCTGACCGTCATCGGGCACCGACCTTTAGCGTACACCTGAAGCAGAGCTGCTCGGTTGGTCGGCACTGAAGTGCCTCCCACAAGAGGTGCTACCCCTGTGGGAGGGGCTTCAGCCCCGACAATGTGTGGCGCTGGGCTGGTGTCGGCACTGAAGTGCCTCCCACAAGGTGCTGCCCCTGTGGGAGGGGCTTCAGCCCCGACAGCGGGGCTGCGCCTCAGCAGACCGTCAGCAGAAACCGCACATCACGCGTCGTCTGCACCGGGCGGCTGGTGGTATCCGGCCACTCCATGAAGCGCATCGTGAAGCGGTGGTGACTGCCGCTGATCTCCGGGTACAGCGCTGTGCCCGGCGGCAGGCAGATGCGCAGCAGACCCACCGCGGCATCCCGGCTCAGCAGGTGGTTGTAAACGCCGTTCGGCGCGACCTGCTGGGTGGGCGCATTGCCCTCGCGCAACAACCACAGCAGCTCCGCGATGCTGTCACAGAGCGGCTTGATGGTCGCCATCCAGCGCTCGATGTCGGCCACGCGGTCGGCATAGGGTTTGCGCAGCCAGTGTGAATACTCCGGCAGGTCGAACTCGCAGGCCCCCCCGGGAATCGCGCTCCGGTGCTTGATCGCGCTCAGGAACTCGTTTTCCCGTAGCGGCTGCAGGTATTGCGAACCGATCGAGATGACCTCCTCGCGCAACTGGCGCAGGTTCTTCAGCACGCTCTTCAGCCGGGTTTCGTCCACGGCCGGCAGGTTCTGGTAGCGGTCGAAGAGCAAGAGCTGGCGATCGAGGTCCTTGAGCACGTCGTTGCGCACGTCGCCGCGGCTGAGAATCGTGACCATGTCGAGCAGGCTCGCCACGACGGCCCGTGTGCCCCAGGGCGACGGCTCGCCGATATGGAACAGGAACTGCTGGTACAGCGTCTCCAGGCGCAGGAACGTGCGCATGCGCTCTGCGAGCGGCTGCTCGTAGAGCACCGAAGATGCAGGTGCCGCCTCGGGAGAGGGCATGGGTTTCAATACTCTTGATGCGCCGGACGCATGGTTTGCGAAGACCGCGTCATTCTGCGCCAGCGAGGCGGGCAGGGCAACGGACCCGGGGCAACGCGAACGCGCGCCTCAGTCCCCCACGCGGGCAGCGGCGAGCGCAAGGTAACGCCGATGAAGTTCGCCGACCTGCGCGCGGGTGTCATCGACGCTGCCGGCGTTGGTGATGACATCGTGGGCGTGTCGCAGCCGCTCCTCGCGGGAAAGCTGGGCGGCGAGCACCCCGTCGACGGCTGCCGCGCTGCTCCCCGCGTCGCGCTGCCGCAGGCGTTGCCGCTGCACCTCGTCGGGGCAGTCCACGACCAGGATGCGGTCGACATGCCGGGTGAACCCGGACTCGATGAGCAGCGGCACGACGAGGACCTGGTAGGGGCCTGCCGCGCGGGCGCTGCGCCCGAGCATCGCGGCCTCGATCCGCGGATGCA
>JAKLLP010000074.1:0-3236 GCA_023150055.1 Gammaproteobacteria bacterium
GCGGGTCAACCCGTTCGCGCTCAGCGTCGAAGCGCGTGATTTCGTCCTGAACGAGACCGATGGCACCCGCCTGATCGCGTTCGAACGGCTCTACGTGAACCTGCAGTTGCGCAGCCTGCTGCGCCGGGCGCTGGTGCTGAGCGAGATCTCGCTGGAACGACCGTTCGTCGACATCGTGCGTTTCGAGGACGGGCGCATCAATCTCGAAAGTCTCGGCGGCAGCGAGGCGCCCACCCAGGAAGGCGCGCAGGCCGCGCAACTGCCGCCGCTGGTGGTCGATGAGATCCGCATCGTGGAGGGCACCGTGCAGGTGACCGATGCCATGCCGCGCACGGACTTCCAGACCACGCTCGGTCCGGTGAACGTCGCGCTGTCCAACCTGAGCACCCTGCCGGACGAGACGGGCCGTCAGCAGGTGGAAATTGCCACACCGGGCGGCGTGCGCCTCGCCTGGACCGGGAGCCTGTCCCTGCAGCCGTTCGCCTCTTCAGGCCGGGTGACGGGCGCGGGCCCCTGGCTGTCGCTGCTGTACCGCTACCTCCAGGATGATCTCGATTTCGAACTGGGCAAGGGCGAGATCGAGCTCGCTTTCGATTACCGCCTGGCCTGGCGCGCGGATGGCGAGCTCGACGCAGAGATCGCCGGGCTCGACGTGGACCTCAGCGGTATCGTCGCGCGCAGCGACGAGGCCCCGGAGGAGTTTCTCGAGCTGCCCTCACAGTCGTTGCGCGGGGGCTACCTCAGGCTGGCGGAGCGTTCCGCCGGGGCGGAGTCGCTGCGCATCGAGCAGCCGCTCCTGCGTGTGGCGCGATACGCCGACGGTCGCCTGAACCTCGAAGGGCTGCTGCAGGCGGAAGCGGCCGGGCCTGCCGAGGAGCTCTCCGACACGGCCGATTCAGGCCGCGAAGCAGACGGCGCGAGCGACCCGGCTGACCCGAACGAAGATGAAGCCGATGGCTGGTCGTGGCGAATCGGGCGCCTGGAGATCGACCAGATGAGAGTCGAGTTCGAGGACCGGGCGCTGCGTGGCGATCCGGCGCGTGTGGTAGTCGCCCCGCTGCGCCTGGAAGTGAGCGAGATCAGCAACGAGCCCGGCGCGAAGCTGCCGGTGAAGGCTTCCGCGACGCTGGAAAGCGGCGGCCGCGTCACGATCGATGGGGAGGTAGCGTGGCTTCCCTCCACCGCGCTGCGCCTCGCGGTTGTGGCCGACGATCTCGCGCTCGCCGCGTCCGGCCCCTACCTCGGCGAGGTGGCGCGGGTTTCCCTGGACGAGGGCACGCTCGACGTCACGGCCGATCTCGTCGTGGACCAGGCCGAACCCTTCGCTGTGACGGGAGATGCAGCCATTGAGAAGCTCGCGGTCCGCGATGCGGTGCTCGATCAGTTGCTGCTCGCGTGGCAGCGGGTTGCGGTGGACCGCTTCGAGTATTCCACGGCGAAGAACAGGCTGGCGATCTCGGAGCTCGACCTCGCCGGGCCCTATGTGCGATTGCTGATCGATGCAGACGGCACGACCAACTTCCAACAGCTTGCCGTGGAACCGGCGAGTGCTCCGGCAGAAGCAGCGCCGGCGACTCCGACTCCCGCGCCGTTGCAGGTGACCATCGGGCGTGTGCGCGTCGGTGGCGCGTCGGTCGATTTCACCGACCGCGACGTGCCACTGCCGTTCAGCGCGGCGATCCGCGAGTTCGGTGGCCAGGTGTCCACGCTGGCGACCGGCAGCCGCAAGCCCGCCGAAGTGAAGATGGAAGGCAAGGTCGGGCGTTACGGACTCGCCCGGCTGGAGGGCAGCCTGAATCCCTTCGATCCGGTGGCCGCGACCGACATGCGCCTGATATTCCGCAATGTCGAGTTCCCCGATCTCTCGCCCTATACGGTGAAGTTCGCCGGCCGGCGCATAGAGGACGGCCGTCTCGACGTCGACCTGCGTTACCTGATCGAGGAGGGGCGCCTGCAGGGCGAGAACCGCGTGGTGATCGACCGGTTGAAACTCGGCGAGAAGGTCGCTTACCCCGATGCGACTGACCTGCCGCTCGGGCTCGCGGTTGCGCTGCTGAAAAAGCCTGATGGCACGATCGACATCGAGCTGCCGGTGCGCGGCGATCTCAACGATCCGCAGTTCAGCATTGGCGGTGTCGTGTTCCGCGCTTTCGTCAACCTCGTCACGCGGCTCGCGACCGCGCCGTTCCGCTTGCTCGGCAGCCTGGTCGGTGCGGAATCGGCCAATCTTGACCAGGTCGCCTTCGCGCCGGGACGCGCAGACCTCGCGCCGCCCGAGCAGGAGAAACTCCTTCGGCTCACCGAAGCGCTCGCGCAGCGCCCACAGCTCACGATCACCGTCGCCGGCGCGAGCAATGCCGAGGCCGATGGCGCGGCACTGCGTGAAGCAAGCCTCGAGGCAGCCGTCGAGGCGCTGCTTGCAGGCGAGAAGGGGCGGCGTGCCGACGATCCGCTGCCGGCGCGGCAGCGCCGGGCGCTCGAGGCGCTGCTCCGGCAGCGCGAGCCGGCGCTCGATCTCGATGCCTTGCAAGAGACTCATCGCCGTCCCGTGAACCCGGCAGATCCGGACGGTGCGAGCGAGCTGGACGAGCCGGCTTATCTCGATGCCATGCGGACGCGACTGCTGGAGGCGGAGACCGTCGCGGCAGACGACATCGCCGCGCTCGCTGCAGCACGCGCCGGCAACGTTCGCGAAGCCCTGCTCGCCACGGGCAGCATTACAGCCGAGCGTGTTCGCAGCGCCGAGGCGCGCGCCGGGGGCATCGACGCGGACGGCGCGGTCCTGCTCAAGCTCGAGGCCGGCGTGGAGTGAATGTTGCGGGCTGGCAATACGGCCTGGCCAGCGGGAGGGTTGTCGGGGCAATGCGCCGCGAGGAGAACGCCCGGTCACGTCCGGCCGCGCTTTCCAGGATCATCGAGCCGCCTCCTGCCGGGCGGCACGCAGTGCTGTCGCGAGTTCCGCGAGCTCCGCTTCCTCGTGAGCGGTGGAGAGGAAACCGACCTCGTACGGGCTCGGCGGCAGGTATATGCCGCGCGCGAGCAGGCGGTGGAACAGGCGCGGGTAGTCGGCGAGCAGTTGCTCCTCGACAGGCTCGGCGGCACGCACGATGTCATGGGGGGATGGCGCACCAGGCAGCCAGAAGATCGATCCTGCGCGCTGCAGGTGAAAACCAGCTTCCCCCACGAGCCCTTCGAGCGCTGCTCCGAGCCGTTCGAGCCTCCGGTACACATCACCC
>JAKLLP010000074.1:3246-8777 GCA_023150055.1 Gammaproteobacteria bacterium
AGTTCACGCAACGCCGCAAGCCCGGCACGCATGGCGAGCGGGTTCGCGCTGAGCGTGCCCGCCTGGTACACGGGTCCGCCGGGGGCCAGCAGCGCCATGACGTCGCGCGCACCGCCGATTGCGCCGACCGGGAAGCCGCCGCCGATGATCTTGCCGTACGTGACCAGATCCGGGGTGATGCCGGAGGTCTCCGCATAACCGCCGAAGGCCACGCGAAAGCCGCTGATGACTTCGTCGAACACCAGCAGTGCCCCGTGCCGGCTGCACAGTTCGCGCAGCAAGGCCAGGAACGTCGCTCTTTGCGGCAGCAAGCCATGGTTGGCCGGCAGCGGCTCGATGATGGCAGCGGCGATCTCGCTCCCATGCCGCGCGAAGACAGCGTCGAGTCCCGGCGGATCGTCGAGGCGGGTCACCAGCGTGTCGGCGGCGGTAGCGGGCGTCACGCCGGCGCTCGCGGGCTGCGCCATGCCCGCCAGCCCGGAGCCGGCACGGATCAGCATGGCATCGGCATGGCCGTGGTAGCAGCCGGAGAACTTCAGCAGCTTCGTGCGGCCCGTCGCGCCGCGAGCGAGGCGCAGCGCGGTCATCACCGCCTCGGTGCCCGAGTTGACGAAGCGGAGATTTTCCACCCACGGGATGCGCGCAGTGATGAACTCCGCCAGTTCGAGCGAGTAGGGCTCTGCCGTGCCGTAGCTCCAGCCGTCGGCGAGTGCGGCAGCCGCGGCTGCCATGACGGCCGGATGAGCATGGCCCAGCGGCAGCGGACCGAAGCTCATGCAGAAATCGACCAGCCGCCGCCCGTCGCGGGTCTCCAGGTGCGCTCCCGCTGCGCGTTGGGTGAAAAACGGCGTGCCGCCCACCCGGCCAAAGGCGCGCACCGGCGAGTGCACGCCGCCCGGCGTCACGGCCAGCGCGCGGCGGAACAGCTCCTCGTTCGATCGGTCGGGCGTAATCACGGTGTGACTGTGGCGCTCAGCGGCCGAGCAGCGTGCGCCCGCGCCGCGCCGCATAGCTGATGATCATGTCGGCCCCGGCCCGGCGCATCGCGGTCCAGGTCTCGAGCTGCACGCGATCGAGGTCGGCGAGACCTTCGCGGGCGAGGAGTTCGAGCGAGGCCTGCTCACCACTCGTCTGGTACACCGCGAAGGGTCGGGGGATCTCCGCGGAGAGTTCGCGGAGCACATCGAGGCAGGGCAGGCCGGGCTTCACCATCAGAATATCCGCGCCTTCGGCGGCGTCGCGCAGCGCGCTCGACAGCGCATCGGCCGGCCGCGCCGGGTCGATCTGGTAGGTGGCGCGGTCGCGCAGCGGCACGTTGCGCGCCGGCGCTGAATCCGCGGCGAGGCGAAACGGTCCGTAAAACGCGGAGTGGAACTTCGCCGCGTAACTCATGATGGCCGTTTGCTCCTGGCCGGAGGCATCGAGGGCGGCGCGAATCGCCGCGACCCGGCCATCCATCATGTCGCTCGGCGCCACACAGTCGGCGCCGGCCGCCGCGTAGGCCGCAGCCGCGGCGGCGAGCGCCTCCACCGAGGCGTCGTTGTCGACCTGGTGCCAGTCGTCGTCGAGGATGCCGCAGTGGCCGTGCGTGGTGTAGGAACACAGGCACACGTCGACCGCGATCCATGCGTCCTGCCCGAACTGCCCCCGCAGCGCGGCCAGTTGCCCGGCGGTGAAATCGTGGTCGAAATCGCGCTCGCGCTTCCCGGCCGGCACCCCGAAGAGCAGGAACTTGTCGATGCCGGACTCGAGATCGGCCTCGACCTGTGCGAGCAGCGTGGCGGGCGTCTCCCGGTGCACCCCGGCGAGACCCGGCACGGGCTCGCGCCGCGCGGGCTTCTCGACGACGAACAGCGGCTGGATCAGCTTGTCAGGCGGTATCTCCACTTCGCGCGCGAGGGCGCGCAGGGGCGGAGAGAGCCTGAGGCGGCGCAGGCTCAGGCGACCCACGACTGCCACTCCCGCCGCGAGGGGAAGGCCTGCAGATTGGCGACACCATCCTCGTGCAGCGCCTCGAAGGTCTTGCCGGGACCGCAGGCGTGGTGTGACCCTGCCGGCAGCCAGCGGCGTAGCGCGCGGTATTGGGCGGCACTGCCCCAGAAGAAGTGCGTGGCGCTGGCGAGACCGCTGCGGATCTCCTGCAGTGCCGCGGCGTCATGCGGCTCGTCGATCGCATAGGTGGCGCGCACGGCGCCCACGCCCGTGCCGGCCCAGGAGCCGACGGCGTCCTCGCGGGTGAGGACCGTCCAGGCCGCGAGCGGGGGCAGGCGCAGGACCGGCGCGGCAAGGGTGGTCGTGATGGCGCGAAAGCCGAGGTTGTCGGCGCAGCCCTCCACCCACTGCCCGCGCCGGGCAAGCTCGCGCCAGCTCGCCAGCCCGCTCACCCAGCAGCGGGCGCCTTCGGGCAGGCGGGCGTGCGGCGGCAGCGCGCGCCAGTGCGCCAGGAACATCGCCGGCGCCTTGCCGAGGTCGAGCCGTTCCGCCGGGCGATACTGGCTGGCCCGTATCCATTCGGCGCCGTCCCAGGCACGCGCGGAGCGCGGCGGTGGCGGGCCTTTCCAGATCAGGCGGCTGCGCGCCTCGGCGCCGTGGCAGCTCTGCACGAAGAGCAGCGTGCCGCAGCGCTCGTGGTGCACGGAGGTGGCGGCAAACCCGCCCCTGGCGTCGGCCGGCAGTGCGGCGAGCAGGCCGAGTTCGCGGCGCACGCGGCGTGCGCTCGGCGCATCGTCGATGACCGCGAGCCGCTCGGCCAGTGCCTCGTCGTCGGCGCGACAGTCCACCGCGAGCGCTCCCTGTCCTGGCGCGGTCGGGCAGGCACCGAGCGGCAGCACCATGAGCCGCGTATCGGCAAGCAGGGGCGCGATGCAGCTGTGCCCGTCGCGGTCTCCCCACAGCCGCGCGAGTCCCGCGAGCGCCAGCACCACGCCGTCGAGTGCGTGCGGGTCACTGCGCTCCAGGCGGATGCGCCGCAGCCGCTGCTCGACCGGACCGCGCAGCGGCACATGCGCTAGTCGTGGTTCTGCATCCTGCAGGCGCGGCAGCGCATCGCGCAGGAAGGCATGAGTCAGATGTGAACGTCGCTGCGAGGACGACCCGATGCGCAGGCATTCGCCGTTACGGAGCAGGGCATCGATCCCGGGCCTGAAGACGACGACATCGCGCGGATCCTCCCGGCGCGGCACGGCTGCGGTGCGTATCCCGGGGCGGTCACCGAGCGGCAGGTCTTTGAGCGAGTGCACCGCCAGATCGATCCGTCCGTCGCGTAGCGCGGCATCGATGTCCGCCGAGAAGAAATCCGGTTCCCTGACGGTGGACAGTGGCACCGAGCGGTTACGGTCGCCCGGCGTGGAGAAGGTGACGAGTTCAATGTCCACGCCGGGATCCGCGGCCAGCAGCGCACGCATGACGAGGCGGCTCTGGGCGATGGCAAGCAGCGAGCCCCGCGTGCCGAGTCGAAGCATGGAGCGGGCGGTCATGGCCCTAACCGGCAGCGAGCCGCTGCGCAGCCGTGTGGCCGGGCTGCCAGAGCTGCAACGCGCGTTCGCGGCAGGCATGGCGCGCGCGTTCCAGTTGCAGCGAGCGGGTGTTCTCCCGCTGCCGGCGCAGCTCGAAGATGTCGTCCAGGTCGTACCCGAGCAGGAAGGCGGGCCAGTCGAGCGGTTCCGTGTCGCGGTGACCGAGATGCACCGCCGAGCGCGCCGGGCCGGAGGCGAGGCGCTCCATCCAGAGCGCGTCGTTCCCGGGATCTGCCGGAGTCGCGATGACGACGTGGTGCGCCCAGCGGGCGGCCGCGTCTGCTTCATCAGGGGCAAAGCGCCGCGCGGCCCGCGCAAAGCCGGGCCCGGGGCGGCTGCGGTTCCAGACGCCCACTTCCTGGTTGTGGAAGCAGCCGAGCATGGTGCGGGCGAGTTCGCCCGCGCCGACGAGCAGCACGTTGGCGCCATCGGCCGGCGCGAGCAGCCGCCGGACGAGCGCGCCGTAGGACGCCCCGCCGATACCCTGCAGATGCTCGCGACGAATGGCCCGCGTATCGGTGATGAGCCGCGTCATCAGGGGGGCGAGGGCAGCGAGGCTGGCCGGTCGCGCTGCCTGCCGATGTGCCTCCCAGGCGCGCCGGATCTGTCCGAACACGTTGGTCTCGCCGGCGATCGCGCTCTTCAGCCCGGTTGCCACCTCCAGCAGGAACCGGTAGCCGGCGACACCGGCGTAGTGCTCGGGCGGCGGAACCGCGGACCACCGGCGCATCGTCGCCTCACTGGCGCCGATCATGAGCCGGCGCAGGCAGGTGTCCACGACGAAGGCATCATCCCCTGCAGGGGGGGCTTCGCACCGGATCGGGTACGGCCAGTGCCCGATCCAGAGGGTATCGACCGCGGACGCTTGCGTGTGCGTCACCATAGCGCTCGCGCCTGCCGTCAGCCGCCGCCCTGCCGCGCGGCGGACGCCTTCTCGATACCTGCGAGCCAGTCATCGTCGGAGCCCTCGGCGATGTCGTCGAAGAGAAAGGTCGACAGGTAACGCTCGCCGGTGTCCGGCAGCATCGCGAGGATGACCGAGCCCTTCTTCGCTTTTTCCGCGACGCGCAAAGCCGCGGCCAGCGTGCCGCCGGCGGAAATGCCGACGAAGATGCCCTCCTCCGCGGCGAGCCGGCGTGATGCAGCCTTCGCTTCGTCGTCGCTGACGGGGACGAGTTCGTCGTGCAGTTCCGTGTTGAGCACGTCGGGCAGGAAGTCCGGCGTCCAGCCCTGGATCTTGTGCGGCTTCCAGGCGCCGCCTCCGAGCAGGGAGGCCCCTTCGGGTTCGGTGGCGATGATGCGGACCTCCGGGCGCGCGAGGCGGATCACTTCACCGGCCCCGGTCAGCGTGCCACCCGTGCCCCAGCCGGTGACCCAGAAATCGAGGCGCCGCCCGGCGAAATCCTTGAGGATCTCCGGCCCGGTGGTCTGGCGATGGTAGGCGGGGTTGGCCGGGTTCTGGAACTGCCGCGCGAGGAACCAGCCGTGCCTCTGGGCGAGTTCCTCGGCCTTGCGGACCATGCCGGTGCCGCGTTCGGCCGCCGGCGTGAGGATCACGCGGGCGCCGAAGGCGCGCATGATCTTGCGCCGCTCGATGGAAAAGGTCTCGACCATGGTGGCGACGAACGGGTAACCCTTGGCGGCGCAGACCATGGCGAGGGCGATACCCGTATTCCCGGAAGTGGCTTCCACCACCGTCTGTCCGCGCTCGATGGCGCCGCGTTTCTCGGCATCCTCGATGATGGCTATCGCCAGGCGGTCCTTGACCGAGGCGGCCGGGTTGAAGGCCTCGACCTTCACGTACATCTCGACGTGCTTCGGTGCGATGCGGTTCAACCGCACGACCGGCGTGTTGCCGATGGTTTCGAGGATGTTGTTGTAGATCACGGGTTGCTCCTTGGTGGTCTAGTGCGGCGTTCCGAAAACAACTTGCCAGCAATGACTGCACTTGCGGCGGGGGGCTGCACCGTCGCTCCCGCCCTCGTTCATCGATGCTCGCTTTGGGCGCAGACTCCC
>JAKLLP010000075.1 GCA_023150055.1 Gammaproteobacteria bacterium
GTGGCTTGTCTGTCTCGCAGATGACGTCGCTGCGTGCAAAAGCGCGCTCTCAAGGCGTCTATGTGCGCGTGGTCAAGAACACGCTTGCGCGTAAAGCGGTGGAAGGAACCGAGTTCGCGTGCCTTCGCGATTCGCTCACTGGACCGACGGTTCTCGCATTTTCCCGCGAGGATCCGGGTGCTGCAGCACGAGTCGTCAAGGACTTCAGCAAGGACAATGAGCTGCTGGTGACGGTAGCGCTTGCCATCGGTGGCAAGTTCTATCCCGCCAGTGATCTGGCCCGCGTGGCCAGCCTGCCTACATAGTCGGCGTCGCCCGCGTTCTTGCCGCCTATCGCGATAAAAAGGGTGACGCCTGAGGCATTTTTGTCTTGCAGGTTCAATGATTCGGTAATAGTTAGCCAGGAGAACACACATGTCCGTTTCACGACAGGAAATCAAAGAGGCCCTCGGCCAGATGCCGGTGATGGAGTTGGTGAGCCTCATCAAGGAACTCGAAGAAGAGTGGGGCGTGTCAGCAGCAGCCCCCGTTGCTGTAGCTGCGGTTGCCGGCGGAGCCGGCGGTGCGGCTCCAGCCGCGGAGGAGCAGACTGAATTCAACGTCATCATGACCGCCTTCGGTGAGAACAAGGTCGGCGTGATCAAGGCAATCCGCACGATTACCGGACTCGGCCTCAAGGAGGCCAAGGATCTGGTGGAAGGCGTGCCCTCGACCGTCAAGGAAGCTGTTTCCAAGGACGATGCCGCGAAGATCAAGAAGGATCTCGAGGAAGCCGGCGCCAAGGTCGAGATCAAGTAGCCTGGTGGGGCTGCAGGTCGTACGTATTGCGCGATTCTTTCATCAGTAGGCGGTTCTTGCTCGTCTGCGTTACCCGCGGTCAGGGGTGCCGATCCTCTGCCCGGGTAGCGATTCTCTCTGCGCTTTTCGCGCAGGGTTGGGCACAGCTTTTTCAGAGGTGCTATTAATGGCGTACTCCTTCACGGAAAAGAAACGAATCCGCAAGGATTTCGGCAAGCGTCCCAGTATCCTGGAGGTTCCCTACCTTCTGTCGATCCAGCTCGACTCCTACCGACAATTTCTGCAGGAAGGCATCGAGGACGCTGATCAGCTGAAAGACCAGGGCCTGCACGCTGCGTTCAAGAGCGTGTTTCCCATCGTCAGCTATTCGGGGAGTGCCGCACTCGAGTATCTGAATTACCGGCTGGGCGAGCCCGTTTTCGACGTGAAAGAGTGCCAGCTCCGCGGGCTGACCTATGCCGCTCCGTTGCGGGTCAAGGTTCGACTGGTCATCTTTGATCGTGAGGCTACGGGTGGGAAGAAGGCGGTCAAGGAAGTCCGCGAGCAGGAGGTGTATCTCGGCGAGATGCCGCTGATGACCGATCACGGCACCTTCGTCATCAATGGTACCGAGCGGGTCATTGTTTCCCAGCTCCATCGTTCCCCGGGTGTCTTTTTCGATCACGACAAGGGCAAGACTCATTCGTCCGGGAAGCTGTTGTTCTCCGCCAGGGTGATTCCCTACCGCGGTTCCTGGCTCGATTTCGAGTTCGACCCGAAGGATTCCGTATTCGCGCGCATCGACCGTCGCCGCAAGTTGCCGGTGACCATAATCCTGCGTGCACTGGGAATGTCGAACCAGGAAATGCTCGATGTCTTTTTCGAGAAGGTCGATTTCCAGCTCTCCAAGAAAGAGATCAAGATGCAGCTGGTGCCGCAGCGTCTTCGCGGCGAGACCGCTGCGTTCGACGTCAAGGTCGGCACCCGTGTGCTGGTCGAGGAAGGCAAGCGCATCACGGCCCGTCACGTCATGGAACTGCAGAAGGCCGGCGTAAGGAACGTGGTCGTTCCCGCCGATTACCTGCAGGGCAAGATCCTGGCGCACGATGTCCCGGATACCTCAACGGGGGAGTTGCTGGCTCGCGCCAACGATGAGTTGTCGAGCGAGTTGCTGCAACGCCTGATCGACAAAGGCGTTGATCAAGTGCAGACGCTATTCGTCAATGACCTCGATCACGGCCCCTACATATCCAATACCTTGCGGATAGATCCCACCACGAACCGCCTCGAGGCTTTAGTGGAGATCTATCGGATGATGCGCCCCGGTGAGCCTCCGACCAAGGACGCTGCGGAGAATCTTTTCGCTAACCTTTTCTTCAACAACGAGCGTTACGACCTGTCACCGGTCGGGCGCATGAAGTTTAACCGTCGGGTAAGTCGCAAAGAAACCACCGGCTCGGGCGTGCTCAACCGTGAGGACATTATCGATGTCCTCAAAGTGCTGATGGAAATCCGTAACGGCCGGGGACAGGTCGATGACATCGACCACCTCGGCAATCGCCGCGTGCGCTGCGTGGGGGAAATGGCGGAGAACGCTTTCCGGGTCGGGCTCGTTCGGGTAGAGCGTGCAGTAAAGGAGCGGCTTACGCTGGCTGAAGCTGAGGGCCTGATGCCGCAGGAGCTTATCAACGCGAAGCCAGTCGCGGCGGCGGTGAAGGAGTTCTTCGGCTCGAGCCAGTTGTCCCAGTTCATGGATCAGAATAACCCGCTGTCCGAGGTCACCCATAAGCGGCGCGTCTCCGCGCTCGGGCCGGGTGGTCTGACACGCGAACGAGCGGGATTCGAGGTGCGCGACGTTCACCCGACGCACTACGGCCGGGTGTGTCCGATTGAGACCCCGGAGGGACCGAACATCGGGTTGATCAACTCGCTGTCCGTCTATGCTCGAACGAATGAATATGGATTCCTGGAGACGCCCTACCGCCTGGTCGAGGGCGGTCGCGTCACCGACAAGATCCAGTATCTTTCGGCGATTGAAGAGGGCCAGTACGTCATCGCGCAGGCCAATGCTCAGCTGACGCCGAAAGGCGAATTTGTCGACGAACTCGTGCCCGTGCGGCACCAGAACGAGTTTACGATCATGCCGCGCGAGCAGATCCAGATGATGGACATCTCTCCGCGCCAGATCGTCTCAGTGGCCGCCGCGCTGATCCCGTTTCTCGAGCATGACGACGCCAATCGCGCCCTGATGGGTTCGAACATGCAGCGCCAGGCCGTCCCGACGCTCAAGTCCGAGACCCCATTGGTCGGAACCGGCATGGAGCGTCCGGTCGCGATAGACTCCGGTGTGACCGTCGTTGCCAAGCGTGGCGGCATTGTCGATTCAGTCGACGCCTCTCGAATCGTCGTTCGCGTCAACGATGATGAGACGCGGACCGGTGAGCCGGGTGTCGATATCTACAACCTGACCAAGTACACCCGGTCGAACCAGAACACCTGTATCAATCAGCGCCCGCTGGTGGTTGCCGGTGACGTGATTGCGCGCGGCGACGTGCTTGCCGACGGCGCATCGACCAGCCTCGGCGAACTAGCCCTGGGTCAGAACCTGCTTGTGGCCTTTATGCCGTGGAATGGCTACAACTTCGAGGACTCGATACTGATTTCAGAGCGCCTGGTGGAGGAAGACCGGTTCACGACGATCCACATCGAGGAGCTTTCCTGCGTAGCCCGCGATACCAAGCTGGGCCCCGAGGAGATTACCGCAGACATTCCGAATGTCGGTGAGGCGGCACTCGCCAAGCTGGACGAGGCGGGTATCGCTTTTATCGGCGCCGAGGTGCGTGCTGGCGACATCCTCGTCGGCAAGGTAACCCCGAAGGGCGAGACGCAGCTCACGCCGGAAGAAAAGCTGCTTCGCGCCATTTTCGGCGAGAAAGCTTCCGACGTGAAGGATACCTCGCTGCGTGTCCCGCCGGGGATGGACGGCACCGTCATCGACGTGCGCGTCTTCACCCGTGACGGGGTGGAGAAAGACAGTCGAGCGCTGTCGATAGAGACGAGCGAACTCGAGGCGGTCCGCAAGGATCTGGACGACCAGCGGAGAATCCTGGAAGAAGATATTTTCCAGCGGGTCGAGCGCTTGCTGACAGGCAAGCAGGCGGAAGGTGGTCCGAACAAGCTCGAGCCGGGTAGCCGAATCACACGCACCTATCTCGATGAGATTCCGCGCGACAAGTGGTTCGATATCCGCCTGCGTAACGACGAGGCAAATGTCCAGCTCGAGCAGGCCGCGATCCGCTTGCGCGAACAACGCGATCAGTTCGAACGGCGTTTCGAGGAAAAGAGGCGCAAGATCACGGCCGGAGATGACTTGCCTCCTGGCGTGCTCAAGATGGTCAAGGTGTACCTTGCGGTAAAGCGGCGCATTCAGCCCGGCGACAAGATGGCGGGTCGCCACGGTAACAAGGGCGTGATCTCGACGATCGTGCCGGTGGAGGATATGCCTTATCTCGCCGACGGCACACCAGTAGATATTGTCCTCAATCCGCTTGGCGTGCCCTCCCGCATGAATGTCGGTCAAGTCCTCGAGACTCATCTCGGTTGGGCAGCCAAGGGGCTCGGCAAGCGCATCGGCGAGATGCTGGACGCCAGGCTCGACTCCAGCAAGGTGCGCGGGTTCCTCGAAGAGATCTACAACAAGACAGGGGGCCAGCAGGCCGATCTCCGCAGCCTGTCCGATGCCGAGGTTCACGAGCTGGCCAGTAACCTGACCGCCGGTGTGCCGATGGCAACGCCCGTATTCGATGGCGCTACGGAGGCCGAGATCAAGCATCTGCTGGAGCTTGCTGGCATTCCGGTCACTGGCCAGACGACACTCATCGATGGGCGCACGGGTGAGCCGTTCGATCGTCCGACGACGGTCGGCTACATGTACATGATGAAGCTCAACCATCTCGTCGACGACAAGATGCATGCCCGTTCCACCGGGCCATACAGCCTCGTTACCCAGCAGCCGCTGGGTGGCAAAGCCCAGTTCGGCGGACAGCGTTTCGGCGAGATGGAGGTGTGGGCCCTCGAGGCCTATGGAGCTTCGTACACCCTGCAGGAAATGCTCACCGTCAAGTCCGACGACGTGCAGGGACGTACCAAGATGTACAAGAACATCGTCGACGGAACGCACGAAATGGATGCCGGCATGCCGGAGTCCTTCAATGTGCTGGTCAAGGAAGTGCGTTCCCTGGCCATCAATGTCGACCTCGAGCAGACCTAGGATTTCCAGGACAGGTGCCCCATGAAGGACTTACTGAAGCTTTTCAAGCAGCAGAGCACAGTCGAAGACTTCGACGCCATCCGGATTGGGCTGGCCTCCCCGGAGATGATCCGCTCGTGGTCGTTTGGCGAGGTCAAGAAGCCGGAGACGATTAACTACAGGACATTCAAGCCCGAGCGTGATGGGCTGTTCTGCGCCAAGATCTTCGGGCCGATCAAGGACTATGAGTGTCTTTGCGGCAAGTACAAGCGACTGAAGCACCGTGGTGTCGTCTGCGAGAAATGCGGAGTGGAGGTCACGCAGACGAAGGTTCGTCGTGAGCGCATGGGTCACATTGAACTCGCCAGCCCGGTCGCGCACATCTGGTTCCTGAAGTCGCTGCCGTCGCGCATCGGGCTCATGCTCGACATGACCTTGCGCGAGATCGAGCGCATTCTCTATTTCGAGGCCTTCGTCGTGGTGGAGCCCGGCATGACTCCACTGGAGCGCGGGCAACTGCTGACCGACGAGCAGTATCTGGAGGCTATCGAGTCCCACGGCGACGAGTTCGATGCCAGAATGGGTGCCGAGGCGATTCACCAGATGCTTCGGACGCTCGATCTGCCGAAGGAGATGGTGCGGGTTCGTGATGATATCAACGGAACCAGCTCCGAGGCCAAAATCAAGCGGCTGTCGAAGCGGCTGAAGCTGATCGAGGCCTTCCTCGAGTCGGGAAATCGACCCGAATGGATGGTCATGACGGTATTGCCGGTGCTGCCGCCGGACCTGCGCCCGCTGGTGCCGCTGGATGGAGGGCGTTTCGCCACATCGGATCTGAACGATCTCTACCGGCGTGTCATCAACCGCAACAATCGGCTGCGTCGTCTGCTCGAGCTGAATGCGCCGGACATCATCGTCCGCAACGAGAAGCGCATGCTCCAGGAAGCCGTCGATGCGCTCCTCGACAATGGCCGCCGCGGTCGGGCGATCACGGGCACCAATCGCCGGCCATTGAAATCGCTTGCCGATATGATCAAGGGCAAGCAGGGGCGTTTCCGCCAGAATCTGCTCGGCAAGCGCGTTGATTACTCTGGCCGTTCGGTCATCGTCGTCGGTCCGACCCTGAAGCTGCATCAGTGCGGTCTGCCGAAGAAGATGGCGCTGGAGCTTTTCAAGCCTTTCATCTTCGCCAAACTGCAGTTGCGGGGTGAGGCAACCACCATCAAGGCGGCCAAGCGGCTCGTGGAGCGCGAAGGTCCCGAAGTGTGGGATATTCTCGAGGACGTCATCCGCGAGCACCCCGTTTTGCTGAACCGTGCGCCGACCCTGCATCGGCTCGGCATTCAGGCATTCGAGCCCGTGCTGATCGAGGGCAAGGCCATCCAGCTGCACCCGCTGGTCTGTACCGCGTTCAACGCTGATTTCGACGGCGACCAGATGGCCGTGCACGTGCCGCTGTCACTCGAGGCGCAACTCGAGGCGCGGGCGTTGATGATGTCCACCAATAATATTCTTTCGCCCGCCAACGGCGACCCGATCATCGTCCCGTCCCAGGACGTCGTTCTCGGGCTCTACTACCTGACTCGTGAGCGTATACACGCCCGGGGCGAGGGCATGATGTTCTCCGATGTCCAAGAGGTTCATCGAGCGTACGAGAATCGCCTGGTCGACCTGCACGCCAAGGTGCGCGCGCGAATCAGGGACAGCGAGCTGAGCGAGGACGGGAAGATCACTCCTCGCGTCCGGCTGGTCGAGACCACGGTCGGACGGTCGCTACTGTCAGACATACTTCCGGAAGGACTCAGCTTCGACCTGATCAACCGGAATATGGACAAGAAGGCCATCTCCGCGTGCATTAACCACTGCTATCGGCAGGTTGGTCTGAAAAAGACAGTCGTGTTCGCTGACCGCCTGATGTACACGGGCTTTTATTACGCCACCAAGGCCGGTATCTCGATTGGCGTCAACGATATGTACGTCCCCGAGGAGAAGAACAGCATCCTCGAGGCGGCCGACAAGGAGGTCAAGGAAATCCAGGACCAGTTTGCCGGTGGCCTGGTGACGAATGGTGAGCGATACAACCGGGTGGTCGACATCTGGTCGCGCACGAACGACCTTGTCGCAAAGGCCATGATGGAGAAGCTCGGCAAGGAAGAGGTGGTCTCGGTAACCGGGGAGAAGGTGCAGCAGCCGTCGTTCAACTCGATTTTCATGATGGCCGATTCCGGTGCTCGAGGCTCCGCCGCACAGATTCGTCAGTTGGCCGGGATGCGTGGCCTCATGGCCAAGCCTGACGGTTCGATTATCGAGACACCTATCACGGCGAACTTCCGTGAGGGACTGGACGTCCTCCAGTACTTCATATCGACCCACGGCGCCCGTAAAGGACTGGCCGATACTGCCCTGAAGACGGCCAATTCCGGCTATCTCACGCGCCGCTTGGTGGACGTGGCGCAGGACCTGGTCGTGACCGAGGTCGACTGCGGGACCCAGTCAGGGTTGCTGATGACGCCGCTGGTAGAAGGCGGGGACGTCGTGGAGCCGCTGCGCGAGCGTGTACTCGGCCGCGTCCTGGCGGACCATGTTACCGGGCCCGGTGACAGCACCGTTCTGCTGGAGGCCGGTACGCTGCTCGACGAGCGTAACGTCCGGCGTCTGGAGGAGTTCGGAATCGACCAGGTCAAGGTTCGTTCCCCGATTACCTGCGAGACCCGTTATGGCGTCTGTGCCCAGTGCTATGGCCGAGACCTGGCTCGCGGTCACCGGGTGAATATCGGCGAATCCGTCGGTGTCATCGCAGCCCAGTCGATTGGTGAGCCGGGAACGCAGCTGACCATGCGGACCTTTCACATCGGCGGCGCAGCTTCGCGGGCAGCTGCGGCAAGCAGCGTTGAAGTCAAGCGAGATGGCGTGCTGAAACTCCACAACATCAAGACGGTCGAGCACGAGAAAGGCTATCTCGTGGCGGTCAGCCGCTCGGGCGAAATCGGCATCATGGATGCCCAGGGCCGTGAGCGTGAGCGCTACCGGCTGCCTTACGGTGCGACGATCTCTGCCAATGACGGGGACAAGGTCAAGGCGGGACAAATCGTTGCCACCTGGGATCCGCATACCCATCCTGTCATCGCTGAAGTTTCCGGTTTCCTGAAATTCGAGGACTTCGTGGATGGTGTAAGCGTTGCCGAGCAGGTGGACGAGATTACCGGCCTGTCGAGCATCGTCATTATGGATCCGAAACAGCGTGGTTTCAGCGGCAAAGAGTTGCGGCCGCGCGCGCGCCTGGTCGATTCGAAGAATAAGGAGATCTGCTTCGCGAACACCGAAATTCCCGCGGTTTATGCGCTGCCGGCAGGTGCTCTCGTTAACATGACCGACGGCGCCAAGGTCAACATTGGCGATATCCTGGCGCGAATTCCCCAGGAGACGTCCAAGACCCGCGACATCACAGGGGGACTGCCAAGGGTGGCGGACCTCTTCGAGGCTCGCCGGCCGAAGGAGCCGGCAATCCTCGCTGAATACAGCGGCACTATCAGTTTCGGCAAGGAGACCAAGGGCAAGCGGCGGCTCGTTATTACCGACGAAAAGGGCGAGAAGCACGAGGAACTGATCCCGAAATGGCGGCATCTGTCGGTCTTCGAGGGTGAGCAGATCGAGCGTGGCGAGGTGATCGCAGACGGCGAGCCAAATCCGCATGACATCCTGCGACTCCAGGGTGTCGAT
>JAKLLP010000076.1 GCA_023150055.1 Gammaproteobacteria bacterium
AGGCTGATATCGGCGTGCCGCAGGATGGCTCGCAACGTGCCACGGTCCAGTTGGTGGTGCTCAGGGACGACCACCTGCGCGAACGGGGTGTTTCGTCGCATGACGATGTGGCTGCCCGCCTGACGCTTGCGGACGAAGCCTGCCTTCTCCAGCGCGCGCACGCACTGGCGGCCGGAAATCTGAGGCAGCTTCGTCACACAGCGATGATGGTGGTGTCGAGCGTGTCTTCGGGCACCGGGCGGCCGTCGTCGCGGAGCGCGGCGATGTACGCCCCGATGGCTTCCTTGATGTTCTCGATGGCCTCGTCGCGGGTGCGACCCTGGGTGACGCAACCGGGCAGGCTCGGGCACTCGGCCACCCAATAGCCATCCTGACCGCGGCTGATGACGACCTGTCTCATGGCGTCGGAGTCGAAATCCTCAATGGCCATCATTCTACCCCTCGTGCCGTGCAACGGCATGGCGGGCATCCTGACGCCGGTTAGGCTGTCGCACGGGCCGGAAAACTGACGAGAATAGCCAGATTCAGTAGCGGTCGAAGGTGCCGGCACCCTACACCGGCGGAAGTAGCTCCCGGCACCTCAACCCGCGGCTTGACGCCCCCTGCCGGCGAGCGCAGCGTATTGGCCGTAAGAGGCCGGATGATTCTGCGACGAGCGAACCAGCCTCGGCGCGCAGACCGCAGGAGTCTCCCATGACTCGCAAGAGCGAACTGGCCCTGGCCATCTCCGCGGCCTTGCTTGCGGACAAGTCGCCGGCGGCCAGCATCAGCGTGAACCTCCTGGAAGTCCGGGAGCATTTGAAAGGGTCGCACAACGTCGGCAACATCACGTCGTCGACGGCGACCTGGTCATACGATGACGTGTCCGGCCTATTGTCGCAGACCGGCGGCACGTTCAACGTGCGCTTCACCATGACGCCGACCACCAGGCTGTACCATCACTCGATCGCGGGCCTCGCAATCGGCAACGGCGGCGCGGCCAGCGCATCGAGCTTCGTCTGCACCGAAGGCAACTTCGGCGGTAACGTGGGTGCGAGCCTGTGCGGCAACTACAGCTTCGGCGCCAACTTCCTCGACGAGTCGACGGTCACCTGGGGCCCGGGCACCGCTGCTGCGCGCACCCTTGGCGGCGACGATATGGCGCTCGGCGCGCAGGCCACCGTCGCGCTGTATGACGCGTTCGGCACCGTCAGCTGGGACGGTCACACCCTGACCATCGGCAACATGGTCTGCAATCCGGCAGCGCCGGGCTCGCTTTTTTGCCAGGGCCACCCATACCCCTATAACGCCAACGAGGGTTACTCCTTCGTGTTGAGCGAGGCCCCAGTTCCCGTTCACGCGGCCGCCTGGCTGTTCGGTGCCGGGTTGAGGGGGTTGATGAGCAGGGCGCGACGCCGTGCGGGTCCCGCAATGCCGGTGTCGCGACCCGGCTAACCGTTGTCGTTGCCCGGTGCGTACGGCCGGTAGCGGAAAAGCGACCCATTTACTTAAGCCGTCGGGTGGAGGTGCCCGGCACCCTCAAATCCCGAGCTTGGCGAGCGTGTCCGTCAGCTGGCCGATCACCGCCGCGAGGCGCGGATGCTCCGCCTCGATCCGCAGCGTCGCCTCCCGCAACTGGGCGGCAGCGCCCTCGGGCACTTCGCCGGCCGGCTCCCCGGTCACCACAAGGATGTCCTGCAGTGCCTGCTCGAGCATCCGCCGCGACTCCGCATCGACGGACCGCGCGCCGGCGAGCTCGCGGTGCAACTCCTCGAGCAACTCCCTCAACCTGGTCGTACCCATACCGATACACTCTTTCACCCGATGAGCCCATTATGGAGACTCGTCGCTCCGGTTATCCAGCATCGAGCTGCGATACCACACCCGACCGGCCCGGTTTGGCATAATCGCGCGTAGGGTCCACCGTGCGGCGCGTCACAGTTTGAGCACCGGCTGGTTGTTAGAGTGCAATTGCCAGACGAGCTGATAAAAAAAGAACAAACACAGGAATAACCATGGGTCCGTCGCCGGCCCACCGGCTCATACCGACCAGGACGGAGTTCCTTCAGCCCGGGATGTACGTGGCTGAGCTCGACCGTTCGTGGTTGCATTCGCCGTTCCCGGGAACAGGCTTCCTGATCACATCCCAGGCGCAGATCGAACAACTGCGGCTGGTCTGTGCCTACGTCTACGTGGACCCCGCGCTGAGCGAGGTGCCTGCCGGAGCGCGCACTGACAAGACCGCTGCGTTCCCTGGGCAAAGGTCGGCTGCGCCGCTTGATGCGGCCCGGCGCGTCGTGGAAATTGCCGTGCGCGAGGTGGCTCGTCTCGTCCGCAAGGCCCGGCGCACGGGCGCGGTCGAGATCGACCTGCTGGACGGTTGCGCCAACCTGCTGGTCGAGCAGCTGCGGACCGACCCCGAGTCGCTGCATCTCGTGCTGCGCACCGATGAGCAGGGCAGCTTCCTGTACCGCCGCGCGGTCGGTACTGCGGCGGTCGCCATCACCCTCGGCCACCGGATCGGCCTCGATCAACAGGCGCTGCGCACGGTGGCCATCGGTGGTCTGCTGCTCGACCTCGGCAAGATTGCCGTGCCGGTACCGATACTCGCCAAGCCGATGGCGCTCGCCGACGCCGAGCAGGCCTACGTGCGCCGTCATGTCGAGCGCGGCCTGGAGCTGCTCGCCAGATGCGATCCGCCGGCACGCGCGCTGGAGATGATCGCGGGACACCACGAACGCATCGACGGCAGTGGCTACCCGCACGGCCTGCATGGCACCCAGATCCCGCTGTTTGCCCGGATCGCTGCGATTGCCGATGCCTACGATGCCATGACGCTCAACCGGCGCTACGCCGCCGCGGTCTCGCCGCACACGGCGTTGCGCCAGCTCGACGGCTTACGGGACGAGAACTACGATGCCGCCCTCGTCAGCGAGCTGATCCGGGCGCTCGGCCTCTACCCGGTGGGCACACTGGTGGAACTGTCGGATGGGGGGCTCGGGGTGGTCTGCGGACACGAGCCGCGCCATCCGCTGCAGCCGCGCCTGGTGGTCACTCACGACGCCAGCCGGCAAGCGGTCGCCGAGCCCCATGTCGTCACCACCAACGGCGCGACGGGTATCGTGCGCAGCCTGCCGCCGAACGTGGTGCAGATCGACAGCAAGCGCCTGGTCGCTGCGCTGCACAGGTTTCACCACGCCGCCTGATCCGCTCTGCGGCTGGCCGCCTTTTCTCCTCCGGCGATCGCAAACTGGCCTCGAGTGCCCGGTTGTCTCGCCACGATCACCTGAGTCCGACAGGCTGCTAGACTGGCGGTCATGTCGAAAGTCGAGCTGTTCAGTTTCGAAGCCTGCCCGTACGCGCAGCGCACGCGCATGGTGCTCATCGAAAAAGGCATCGAGTTCGATCTCGTCGAAATCGACCTGTTCAACCGCCCCGCGTGGTTCCGGGACGTTTCGCCCTACGGCAAGGTGCCGGTACTGCGACACGATGGCCGCGCCATCTACGAATCCGCCATCATCAACCAGTATCTCGACGAGGCATTCCCCGAGCCGCCGATGATGCCGGCCGATCCGTTCGGTCGAGCGCAGGCGCGCATCTGGATGGATTACTGCGAGACGCGATTCCTGCCCGCCACCCATCGCCTCATGGCCGAGCGCAGCGACCCGGGCAAGACGACGGCAAATCGCGACAAGCTGACGGAGGTGCTGCGCTTCATCGAGCACGAAGCACTGCGCAAACTCGGCGAGGGTCCGTTCTGGATGGGCGCCCGCCCGACGCTGGTGGATTTCCAGTTCCTGCCGTTCTTCGAACGCTTCGCGGTATACGAGGAACTGGCCGGGGCGCGCTGGCCGGAGGACTGCCCGCGGCTGCGGCAGTGGTACCAGGTCCTCGCCGAGCGCAGCAGCTTCATCCAGACCCGCCATACGCTCGACTTCCACCTCGAACAGCAGCGCAAGCTCACCGAAGCACGCACCGCGGCGGCCGGCAAAACTTAGGTTCTTCGCCCATTGGCGGGGCTGCCGTTGGCGTGAGCCTGGCGCGCTGATGGCGGTCAACGCGACGGATGGACCGCCCTTGCGGCGGGAGGTCTCCGAAGTCGCTCCCCGATACTCGCTTTGTTCGGAGACCCCCGCCTCCGGGCGGTCCGGCGGTGGCAGGTCGTCAACGTATGGGTGGACCGCCACACCAGCCAGCGACACCGGGAAGTCTTGGCAGGGTACCGTTCTGGAAGGTGGCGCGGAGCGGCGGCATCCCGGCCGCCGTCACCTCAGCAGTAAGGATTGCTTTATGGCTGGCGTGACGGGTTCTGACGGAGACGCGCAAGCCTTGCTTGCTCACGCCTGCTCGGCCAGCCGGCCGATGGGCTCTGCCCGGGGACCGGCCGAGTTCCACGCGGACGCTGCGTCTGGCGCCCCAGGGCTGGTGGCGGTGACGTCAAGGCGGGCGTGTGGAGCCAGCGGAGCAGGATGCGGAGCGCAGGCCTTGCTCCATAGCGCACTGGTAGTTGGACAGATCAACGTATCTGGTGAGGTACTCGAGCGAGCGCAGCACAGGGATGTGCGCAGCGAGCGTCCCGTCGCGACGTCACCGCCGCCAGCCCAAGCAGCAGCGCGCCAGTCTCACACCAACGGCATCCCCGCCAATGAGCGAAGAACCAAAAAAAAGCGGCCCGAGCCATGAAGGCATGCGGGCCGCAATGCGGAGGAACCGTTGCGGGAGCGGGTCTAGAAGGAGCCCTCCACGGCGGGCGCGGCTTCTTCGTTGATCCCGTAGGTGCGCACGCCTGCCGGCGGCGGCGCGTCCATCTCGGGGTCGCGGCTCGCCGCGCGCGTGGCGGGCTGGCGGTTCGGGGCCGGCGTCATGGCGGTCAGCGTGTCGACAAACCGACGCCCGGAGGTCGGAGCGGGGATGCTGGTATCGAACAGAATCTTCCCGGGGTTGGCCTCGCCTGCGTAGAACTGCGCGTTGGATTTGCGGTCCATGCTGAGCACGCCGCCCTGGAGCGAGATGCCGGCAAAGAAGCCGCGGTTACGGGAGTAGGAGTAAATCTCGCTCTGCATCCGCAAATCCGTGGCGGCCACCGCTTTGCGGCCGACCGGACCGGCGGCGATCGAGGCATCGCCGCCGAGCGTGATCTTGCCGCTCGCCAGGCCATCGAGTGCCCGCTGGGTCTTGAACACCAGGATCAGGTCCGTCGACTGCACGCCGGCCTGGAAGCCGAAGCTGCCCTGGGTCAGTTGCACGAAGGCGGGGTTGCTCCATTGGCCGTCAGCTCGCCGGGCGACGACGATCCCCCTGCCGAAGGTGCCGCCGAACATGAAGCCGGCCTTGATGGTGCTCGGGATGACCGCGATCGCGTAGGCGCGGTTCAGGAGTGCCGGCGGGATCGCGTTTTCCGGCATGCGCTTGAGGTCCTGAAGGATCTGGGTGGCGGTGTCGACGCGGATGTCGAGTGGCGAGGCCTGCGCGCTGAGTCCGGTCAGGCCGAGCAGCGTCGCGGCAACAGTGGCAATGAGTCTCGTCATGTTTCTTCCCTCCTTAAGGTACTGGGAACCCGCGGCCCTTCTTGACGAGACCTTACGAGCGTTGGGCGTAATGTATAGCAAATCAGTTCGTTATGTAAGAGTCTTTTCACCTGAGATGAGCCGAGAGCTGTAGGTGGCGGAAAATCAGCGGTTTAGCAAATCGCCCAGTCCCGATGCCCTTGATGGAAAAAAGGGGGGGGCAGAAAGGGGGACAGTGACCCTTTTCCCAAGCTGCAACCGCCCGGATGTCAGATGCGGCGGGTTGGGAATCGGGAAAAGGGTCACTGTGCCCCCGCCTGACCTGTATCAAGGGGTGGTCAGGCGCGAGCGCATAACCTCGTCTCTTCGCCGACTTCGCTAGAATCGCCGGGTGCAGCTCCCTCCATTCGAATACATCCGGCCCACGAGCCTGGGTCACGCCCTTGAACTGCTCGCCGCCCCGGGCGGCCGCGCGGCTGCGCTCGCGGGCGGCACCGACCTCGTCATCGCCATGCGTCAGCGGCTGAGCACCCCCGCGGTGGTCGTCGGCATCGGCGCCCTTCCCGAGCTGAAGAGCTTCGAAGTGGCCGAGGATGGGGGCCTGCGCATCGGCGCCGGCTGCACGCTCACCTTCCTCGCCGAGCACCCGGTCGTGCGCGAGCGTCATCCCTCGCTCGCCGCCGCCATCCGCTCGGTCGGCTCCCGTCACGTGCGCAATACCGCCACGCTCGGCGGTAACCTCAATCTGCCGACCCGCTGCTGGTACACCAACCAGAGCGAGGACTGGCGCCGGGCGCGCCCGCCCTGTTTCAAGACCAACGGCGATATCTGCTACGTGATCCGCAGCGCGAAAGAATGTTTTGCGCTGAACAGCGCCGACAGCGCCACCGCGCTCCTGACGCTCGGCGCGCGCCTCACGATCGCGAGCGCGAGCGGTTCACGCGAGCTGCCGCTCGCGGAGTTCTACCGCAACGATGGACTGGCGCCGACCACGCTCGGTCCGGGCGAGCTCGTCACGGCCGTGCACGTGCCGGCGCACCGCGATCGCACCGCGTTCATCAAGATCGCTCCGCGTACCGGGCTCGACTACGGGCTTGCGACGATTGCGGCCGCCGTCACCGGCAGCAACCGCAAGGTGACCTCGGTACGGCTGGTGGTCGGCAGCATCGTTTCCTGGCCTGCGCCGCTCCCGGGCCCGGCTCGCATCATCGAGGAGGGCGGGCTGACAGGTGAAGCCATCGAGGCGGCGGCCGAGGCCGCGCGCGGGGATCTCGGCGAGGTGACCAATCTCTATTCGTCCTCCGGTTACAAGCGCCGCCTGGTGCGGGCGCTGGTACGCCGCGCGCTCGAGGACATCCGCCGCCAGAAGCTGCCCGCCCGGGAGGCCGCATGAAAAAACAATTCATCCGGCTGACGGTAAACGGCGACACGCGCGAGATCGCGGTGGCGCCGAACCAGGCGCTGGTGGAGGTGATCCGCGACCAGTTCGGCCTCACCGGCACCAAGCGGGGCTGCACCAGCGGCAGCTGCGGCGTGTGCACCGTGAACGGCGCGCCGGGCGAGGCGGTGCTCTCCTGCCTGGAACTCGCCATCGAGTGGGATGGCCGCTCGCTCACCACGATCGAGAGCGTGGAGCAGAACGGGCAGCTCAGCCCCCTGCAGCAGGCCTTCTGGGAGCTCGGTGCGGTGCAGTGCGGCTTTTGCACGCCGGGGCTCATCATGAGCGCGAAGGCGCTGCTCGATGCCAATCCCGCCGCCGACGCGGAGGCGATCAACGAGGCGCTCGCCGGCGCCATCTGCCGCTGCACGGGACATATAAAGGTAAAGGAGGCGGTGGCCAGGGCGGTCGAGGTGATGGCCGCTGCCAATGCCGTCAAGGAAGGGTCGGATGGCGCGCAAGGCTGATTTCAGCGCGGTCGGCCGGAGCCAGCCGCGGCTCGACGGCGCCGCCAAGCTGACGGGCCGTTCCGAATTCGCCGACGACGTGCGGCTGCCGGGCATGCTCCACGGGCGCATCGTCAGGAGCCCCCATCCACGCGCGAAGATCCTCCACATCGACACCAGCGCCGCCGAGAGCCTGCCCGGCGTGAAAGCCGTGGTGACCCGTGCGGATGCGCCGCGCATGTGGATCGGCATGCATCAGCCGCTCTTCGACGAGACGGTGAACTTCATCGGCCACGAGGTGGCCGCCGTCGCCGCGATCGACGAGGCCACCGCTGCCGAGGCGGCCGCCCTGGTGCGCGTGGAATACGAGCCGCTGCCCGCGATCACCGCGCTCGACAAGGCGCTCGAGCCGGGCGCTCCGCAGCTGCACCCCAAGGCGCCCGGCAATATCTCGTGGGAACAGAGCGAGGTGCACGGCGACCCGGACCGCGTGCTCGCCGAGTGTGCGCACGTGCGCGAGGACGAGTACTTCACCAACCCGAGTCACAACTGCTACGCGGAGTTTCACGTCGCGGTGGCGGACTTCTCCCGCGGGGACAAGCTCACCGCGTGGACGCCGAGCCAGACGGCGATCCTGTTCCAGAAGGCGCTCGCGGCCGGTTTCGGCCTCTCCGACGGGCAGGTGCGGCTGATGACGCTCAACACCGGCGGCGGCTTCACCGGCAGGAGCGCAGTGCGGCCGCATCACTTCATCGCCGGGGTGCTGTCGCGCAAGGCGGGCCGGCCGGTGAAGCTGCGGGCCATGGGCGACGAGGAGTTTCTCATGTGCCGGGCGGGCGGGCGCACCGTCTACCGCTTCCGCTCCGGCGCGGATGCAAACGGGCGGCTGCGAGTGGTGGAGGCGGACCTCCTGTTCGACTCCGGCGCCTACGTCGAGTCGCAGATGATCGTCACGGTGCTCACCAAGTCCTACCTGCACCTGCTCTACCGGATCGAGGCGAGCCGTTATCGCGGCCGGCTCGTCGCCACCAACAACATGCCGTATTACTTCCATCACGGTGGCGGGCTTGCGCAGATGCAGTTCGGCTGGGGGCAGCACATGGACGCGCTCGCCCGGGACATCGGCATGGACCCGGTCGAGTTCCAGCTGGTGAATGCCGTGGAGAAGGGCCACACGACCATGACCGGGTCCTACTTCGGCAGTTGCGGCCTGAAGGAGTGCATCACCAGGGCGACCCGCAAGGCCGGCTGGCTGCGCAAGCGCGGCAAGCAGCCGAAGTACAAGGGCATTGGCCTCGGCATCGGCGCCATGGCCTCGGGCGCGAAGGGTGTGTTCAAGCACGACAC
>JAKLLP010000077.1 GCA_023150055.1 Gammaproteobacteria bacterium
ATCCGCGCAGCGCTCGGCATCGAGGCCCGCCTCGGCGAGACGGCGGAAATACGACGCTTCGTCGCGCTTCAGGCGATTGACCCGCAGCCAGAGCGGCGGCGGGCGCAGCGCGGCATCGAGCACGTCGGGCCACTGCCCGGGCCAATCCTGGCGCAACCGCTCGATGAGCCAGGCGGGCGCGCAAAAGCGCCCCTCGTCGGTCGCAAGCACGGACTCGAGCAGGCCGGTGCGCTCGCGCTGCGCCCGGCGCAGGGCCGCATTCACCAGCCCCGCGGCCCGCGGACGCCCGAGCCAGCGCGCCGCAGCCACCGTGGCCGACACCGCCGCGTAGTCCGGCTGCTCATCATCGAGCAACTGGTACAGCCCCACCGAGAGCAAGGCCTCGATCTCGTACTGCTCGCGCCCGAGCGGCCGATGCAGCAGCCGGCGCAGGAGCGCGCGATGCCGCTGATGGCCGCGCACCGCACCGAAGGCGAGCAAGCGCACCTGCGCGCGGTCCGGCCCGCTGAGTGCACCGACATCGGCGATATCCGCGTGCCGGAGCGCCTCGTCGAGCGTGGTGCCCTGCCGGAGGACCGCCATGACGGCCCGCGCCGCCAGGGCGCGTGTCGCCGCGCCGCGCTCCGGCTCGCTCATCGGCCGAGGACCTTGCCGGCGAGTTCGTGGCCGTTCGCGAAGACGCCGGCATCGAGACGTTGGCGGCCGGCGAGTTGCACGCTCGTCAGTCGCAGCAGGCCCTCGCCGGTGGCCACGTCGATGCCCTCGGCTGCCGCGGCCACGATGGTGCCGGGGGCGGCCGCGGCCGCCGGCGCAGGCAAGGCGTGGCCGAGCCAGCAGCGCAGCTGCGCGCCATCGAGCAGGGTCTCGGCGACCGGCCACGGGTTGTAGGCGCGAATGCGGCGCTCGATCACCGTCGCCGGCGCGTGCCAGTCGAGTCGCGCATCGGCCTTGCTGATCTTCGACGCGTAGGTCACCCCGGCTGTGGCCTGGGGCGTGAACTGCGCGCTGCCGTCGAGAATCGCCCCGAGGTACTCCAGGAGCAGGGCCGCACCGAGCGGGGCTAGGCGATCGTGCAGCTCTCCTGCCGTGTCGCCCGCGCCGATCGCGACGGCCCGCTCGGCCACGACCGGCCCGGTGTCGAGTCCTTCCTCGAGGCGCATCAGGCTCACGCCGGTGTGGCGGTCACCGGCCAGCACCGCGGCCTGGATCGGCGCCGCGCCACGCCAGCGCGGCAACAGCGAGGCGTGGATGTTCACGCAGCCGCGGCGCGGAATCGCCAGCACGGTGGGCGGCAGGATGAGGCCGTAGGCGACGACGACCGCGAGGTCGGGCGCGAGCGAACCCAGCCGTTCGATCGCCTGCGGCTCGCGACGCAGGCTCACCGGCTGCAGCACATCGAGCCCGTGTTCCAGCGCGCAGGCCTTCACCGGGCTCATGTGCACCCGCCGTCCCCGGCCAGCCGGCCGGTCCGGTTGGGTCAGCACGGCAATGACCTCGTGCCCGGAGGCGACCAGCGCCTCGAGCGCCGGCACGGCAAACTCCGGCGAGCCGGCGAAAACGATGCGGGCGGGGCTGCGATTCATGGATCCGGGAGGCGCGCACCGCGGACCGGGCGGCGTTCCTCGCGGCGCCGCTCGGCGCGGCTCAAATGACGGGGACCCGGCTGCGCGGGCGGGGCGCCGCATCGCGCCGGGCGGCTTTCTCGAGTTTCTTGCGGATGCGCTGGCGCTTGAGTTCGGAGAGGTAATCGACGAACAGCTTGCCCTCGAGATGGTCGATCTCGTGCTGGATACACACCGCGAGCAGGCCCTCGGCTTCCATCTCGAAGGGCTTGCCCTCGCGATCGAGCGCGCGCACCCGGATCCGGCTGGCGCGCTCTACGTTCTCGTTGAACCCCGGCACCGAGAGGCAACCTTCTTCGCCGGTCTCGCACCCGGACCTCTCGAGGATCTCCGGATTGATGAAGGCCATCGGGCGGTCGCGCTCCTCGGAGACATCGAGCACGAGGACCCGCAGATGCGCGTCCACCTGGGTTGCGGCCAGCCCCACGCCCGGGGCCGCGTACATGGTTTCCAGCATGTCGTCGATGAGGGTCCGTATCGCCCCATCCACGGCTTCCACCGGCCGGGCACGAGTGCGCAGGCGGGGATCGGGATATTCGAGAATGGTCATCAGCGCCATGGGCGTTCCTTCACAGTTTCGCGTCCATCGCTATGAAACCCCGATATTTTTGTGATATACCGCAGTGGTTTCGCTACCCCGGCCCGTCGTGTGGGGTTCGACGGGTCGTGCTGGGTGAGTTGGCGCTGGGTCGTGCCTACCGTGTGCGTGCGCGATTATAGCAACGGTGGTTTCCGGCACGGCATTGCATTCAGCCCCGTTTTACATTTGCTGGCAGCCTGTCGGACTTGGGTGATCGTAGCGAGACAAATGGGAAATCGAGGACAGTTTTGCGATCGTTTGAGGAGAATAGCCGTAGCTATTTGACGAAAAGGATCGTAAAAATGAACCGATTTCCCATTGTCGCAGTAGATCAATCCCAAGTCCGACAGGCTGCCAGGGATGGAGCATCCATGAAGATCTCTCGCCCCTCCGTTTCATCCGCGGCGCTGGCGCTGGCCTCGGCGACCCTGGTGTGGTGCAGTGCGGCGGCTACGGCGCCGGCAACCCAAATCTCGCTCGCCGCCCAGCAGGCCGCTGCGTCTGCCGGCCAGATGGCGCTCAACCCGGACCATCCCGAGCGCTATGTCGTCAAGCGCGGCGACACTCTCTGGGACATATCGGCCATGTTCCTGCGCGATCCCTGGTACTGGCCGGAAATCTGGTACGCCAATCCGCAGGTCGCCAATCCACACCTTATTTATCCCGGTGACGTGCTGACGCTCGTCTACGTGGACGGCCGGCCCCGCTTGCAGCTGGAGCGCGGCGTGGCGACAGGCGGCTCCGAGAAGCTCTCGCCGCGCGTGCGCGAGGAGCGCCTCGAAGACGCGATCCCGACGATCCCGCTCGAGACGATCGGCGCGTTCCTCGGCCGCGGCTCCATCCTGCAGAGGGACGAGATCGATGCGGCGCCCTATGTCGTCGCCATCGGCGACGAGCGCCTCATGGGCGCTGCGGGCAACGACCTCTACGTGCGCGGCGACATCGCCGGGGTCGACTATGGCTACAACGTCGTGCACGTCGGCGACAGGCTCGTCGATCCCGACGACGGCGCAGTGCTCGGCTTCCAGGGCATCTACGTCGGCTCGGGCACGATCCGTCGCGGCGGCGACCCGGCCACGCTGGCGCTCGCGGACTCGAGTCGCGAGGCGCTCGAAGGTGACCGCCTGTTTGCGCAGAGCGTCACCTATCCGGCGTATTTCACGCCCCGCCCGCCGGCCAAGCCGGTCGACGGCAGGATCATTGCAGTGGTCGATGGCGTGTCGCAGGTGGGCCAGTTCCAGGTCGTCATCATCAACCGCGGCACGCAGCACGGCCTGGAGGTCGGCAATGTCCTGCAAGTCTGGCGCGCCGGCCAGACCGTGCCCGACCGCGTCAGAACCGGGCTTTCGTCCCGAAAAGTCCGCTTGCCCGACGAGCCGGCCGGGATTTCAATGGTGTTCCGTACCTACGACCGCGTGAGCTACGCGCTGATCATGGAGGCCACCAGCGAGATCCATGTACTCGACGCCGTCAGAAACCCAGGCTCCACATGACCGCGCCGGCAGCCGGCCGGCCCGCACCACCGGCCTGATCGCCACGCTTCAGACAGCCCGCCGCCCGGCGGGCTGTCTGTTTTGAAGAGGCGCCATGGATCGCGATGTCACCCGCGGATGGCTGGTGCTGGCCTCGGCTCCCGGTCTCGACGGCACCGCGCTCGCCACGCTCATCGAGAGCTTCGGCGGCGCCGCCGGGCTGCTGGCGGCCGGACCCTCCCGCTGGCGGGCGGCTGGCCTGGCGCCGCGTCTCGTCGCGCACCTGCAGGCACCCGACGAGGCGCGCATCGATGTCGCCCTCGACTGGCTGGCAGCGGCCGATGACCGCCATCTCATCGGCGTCGATGATGCGCGGTACCCGCCGCTCCTGCGCCAGATCGCCGACCCGCCAGCGGCACTCTTCCTGCGCGGCGACCCGCAGGTCCTCACCTCACCGCAGCTGGCGATCGTCGGCAGTCGCAACGCGAGCCCCGGCGGGCTCGACAATGCCACGGCCTTCGCCCGCCATCTTGCCGCCTGCGGCCTGACCATCACCAGCGGCCTCGCCCTGGGGATCGACACCGCCGCGCACCGGGGCGCGCTGGCGGCCGGCGGCCTGACGCTCGCGGTCCTCGGCACCGGCCCCGACAGGATTTATCCGGCGCAAAACGCCGCCCTCGCCGGCACGATTGCCGGCTCGGGCGCGGTGTGCTCGGAGTTTCTGCCCGGCATGCCGCCGCTGCGCGAGAACTTCCCGCGCCGCAACCGCATCATCAGCGCGCTCGCGGCCGGGACACTGGTGGTGGAGGCCGGGGTGCAGAGCGGCGCGCTCATCACGGCGCGCCGTGCCATCGAACAGGGACGCGAGGTGTTCGCGGTCCCGGGCTCGATCCACAATCCACTTGCGAAGGGCTGTCATCGGCTGATACGCGAGGGCGCGAAGCTCGTGGAATCGGCCGAGCACATACTCGAGGAACTGGCCCCGCTGCTCGCGCCGCCGCCTGCGCCGCAGGCGGCTCGCGCGACCGCATCGACGCACACGCTGCCGAGCCACCGGCAGGATCCGGACTACCTGCGCCTGCTCGAGGCGCTCGGTTGGGACACGCTCGATGCCGATACCCTGGCCCGGCGCAGCGGATTGACGAGCGCGGAGGTTTCCTCCATGCTCCTGATCCTTGAACTGGAGGGCTCGGTGCTGCCGCTTGCAGGCGGACGATACCAGCGACAGAGGTAACGACAGGTTCCGGCGTAATGAATCACAGCGTTCTCGACGTGCTCATGTACTTATTCGAGACTTTTTCCGAGCAAGAAGAGCACCACGAGGGAACCGATCACAGTGTTCTGCGCCAGGAGCTCCTGAAGGCAGGATTCCGCGAGCGCGAAGTCGACCGCGCCCTGACCTGGCTCGACGATCTCGGCCAGGATCCCGATCGTCCCTTTCCGACGGCACCGGCCGCACACTCGGTGCGAATCTACAACGGCATAGAACTGTCGCGCATCAGCGCGGAGTGCCGCGGCTACCTGCTCTACCTCGAGCAGAACGGCATACTCTCGTCGCTGCAGCGCGAGATCGTGATCGAGCGCCTGATGGCGCTTGACGCCGGGGAGATCGACATCGAGCAGATCAAGTGGGTCACGCTGATGGTGCTGTTCAGCCAGGCCGAGCAGCAGGGCGCTTTTGCCCGGATGGAAGACCTCGTCTTCGAGGAGAACACCGGGCTGGTCAATTGACGGTGCGTAGCGTGCAGTTGGTCCATGGACCGCGGCCCTGCCGCGGTTTGTCGTCTATGGGTACCGCAGAAAAATGACCAGTAACGTGGCCAGTAACGTGGTGATCGTCGAGTCGCCGGCGAAGGCGAAGACGATCGGCAAATACCTCGGCAAGGACTACCAGATCCTGGCGTCCTATGGCCACATACGCGACCTCGTGCCCAAGGAGGGTGCGGTCGATCCCGAGCACGCCTATGCGATGAAGTATGCGGTCATCGACAAGAACTCGCGGCATGTCGATGCGATCGCCAAGGCGGCCCGCAAGGCGGACGCAGTCTACCTCGCGACCGACCCCGACCGGGAGGGCGAGGCGATCTCCTGGCATATCGCGGAGATCCTGAAGGAGCGCGGAGTCCTCGATGGTCGGGCACTTCATCGCGTGGTCTTCTACGAGATCACCGAAAGAGAGATCCGCGAGGCGATGCAGAATCCGCGGCAGGTCTCGGCCGATCTCGTCAACGCCCAGCAGGCCCGTCGCGCACTCGACTACCTGGTCGGTTTCAATCTCTCGCCGCTGCTCTGGAAAAAGGTGCAGCCGAAGCTTTCGGCCGGCCGGGTCCAGAGCCCGGCACTGCGCCTCATCTGCGAGCGTGAGGACGAAATCGAGGCCTTCAAGGCGCGCGAGTACTGGACGATAGAGGCCGATGTCAGCGCCGGCACCAGCCCGTTCGCGGCGCGGCTCGCCGAGTACGAGGGCGAGAAAGTCGAGCAGTTCAGCTTCGGTGACGGGCAGTCGGCCGAAGCCGCGCGCAGCGCGCTCAATGGCGCCGCCGCCGGCAAGCTGCGCGTCACCACGATCGAGCGCAAGCAGCGCAAGCGCAATCCGGCGCCGCCGTTCACCACCTCGACGCTGCAGCAGGAAGCCTCGCGCAAGCTCGGCTTCAATGCCCGGCGCACGATGATGACTGCCCAGCGCCTTTACGAGGGCGTGAACACCGACGAGGGCACGGTCGGCCTGATCACCTACATGCGCACCGACTCGGTGAACCTCGCCGCCACGGCGCTCGACGAGATCCGCCATTTCATCGCGCAGCGCTACGGCAAGGACAACCTGCCGCCGCAGGCGCGCCTGTATCGGACCACGGCCAAGAATGCCCAGGAGGCGCACGAGGGCATACGACCGACGAGCGTCACGCGGACGCCGGAGAGCCTGCGCAGCTACCTGAGCGATGAGCAGTACCGGCTCTACGATCTCATCTGGAAACGCACGGTCGCCTGCCAGATGATCCCGGCCGTCTTCGACATGGTCACGGTGGACCTGGTGCCGGCACTGAAGCCCACGACCGGGCGCTTCCGTGCCACGGGCTCGACGCTGGTAGTGGCCGGCTTCATCGCCGTCTACCAGGAGGGCCGCGACGACGCTACCGACGACGATCGCGATCGCGTCCTGCCGGCCATGCGGGAAAACGACGAGGTCTCGCTGCGCGAGATCCGCGCCGAACAGCATTTCACCGAACCGCCACCGCGCTATAACGACGCGACGCTCGTCAAGGCGCTCGAGGAGCATGGCATCGGCCGGCCATCCACCTATGCCTCCATCATCTCGACGCTGCAGGATCGTGGCTATGTCGAGGTGGACGGCAAGCGCTTCATCCCGAAGGACATCGGTCGCATCGTCAACAAGTTCCTCACCGATCACTTCACGCGCTATGTCGACTACGGCTTCACGGCGCACATGGAGGACGAACTCGACGAAATCTCCCGCGGAGAGCGCGACTGGGTGCAGGTGCTCGATGAGTTCTGGCGGCCTTTCGAGGCCCTGGTCAAAGACAAGGAAGTGAGCGTCTCGCGCGAGCAGGTGGCACAGGCGCGCGACCTGGGTACCGACCCGGCCTCCGGCAAGCCGGTCTCCGTGCGCATGGGCCGCTTCGGGCCGTTCGCGCAGATCGGCACCAAGGACGACGAGGAAAAACCGCGCTTCGCCGGACTGCGTCCGGGCCAGAAGATGTCCAACATCACGCTCGCCGAAGCGCTGGAGCTGTTCAAGCTGCCGCGCAAGCTCGGTGCCACGCCCGAGGGCGAGCCGGTGTCCGCGAGTACCGGCCGCTTCGGTCCCTACGTGCAGTACGGCAAGAAATACGCCTCGCTCAAGCAGGACGATCCGTACACCATCACACTCGAACGCGCGCTGGAAGTCATCGAGGAGAAGAAGGTCGCCGACGCCAATCGGCTCATCCTCGACTTCGAGGATGCCGGGATCCAGGTGCTCAACGGACGTTACGGCCCGTACATCACCGACAAGGAACGCAATGCGCGTATCCCCAAGGATCGCGATCCGAAGACGCTGACGCTGGCCGAGTGCCGGGAGCTGCTGGCGGCAGCCCCACCGCGCCGCAAGGGCGGCTTCCGCGGCCGCAAGGCGGCGGCGCCGAACAAGACCAAGGCGGTCGCCAAGGAAGCCAAGCCCGCCAAGCCGCGCGCCACCAGGCGCAAGACAGCCGGCAAGAGCGACGCCCCGGCTGATTCCGGCTGATCGCGGGAGCGGCGCCGCAGCGCCGATCTCGTGCCGTGCTCGCACAAGCTGCCCTGCAACGCGCCGCGGACCATGTCCGCCGCGGCGGCGTCATCGCCTACCCGACCGAGGCCGTCTATGGCCTCGGCTGCGATCCCGCGGCACACCCCGCCGTGGAGCGCATCGTGCGGATCAAGGGACGCAGCGCCGGCGCAGGGCTGATCCTCATCGCCAGCGACCTCGCGCAGCTCGAGGGCTGGATTGCGCCGACCGCCTCAGAGCGCCAGCGCCTCGACACCCACACGGCCGAGCCCGTGACCTGGGTCGTGACCGCCGGTCCGCGGGCGCACGCTTTGCTGACCGGTAGCCGCGGCACCCTCGCGGTGCGCCTCACCACGCACCCGCTGGCGGCGGCGCTGTGCCGGACCGTCGCCATGCCGCTCGTCTCGACCAGCGCCAACCGCCATGGCCGCCCGCCGGCCCGCACCGCGCTCATGGTGCGCCGCCGCTTCGGGGCGGAGGTCGACTACGTGCTCGGCGGCGCCACCGGGGGCCGCGCGAACCCGAGCGAGATCCGCGATGCGCGCTCGGGGGCCGTGCTGCGCCGGGGCTGACCTGCCCGGCCGCTGTTCGGTAAGATGGCGGCGAAAAGCTCTTCAATAAACACCGCCAGGCTGCTGTAAAACAAGTTAAAGCGCGGCCTCCGGAAAGGAACCCTGCGGCCCCATGCCCGCCCGCGCGAGAGTCGTCCGTCTCACCGCCTGCAGCGTGCTCGGCTTCGTCCTCGCGGTTGCCTGGCAGGCGGCAGCTGCGCAGGCG
>JAKLLP010000078.1 GCA_023150055.1 Gammaproteobacteria bacterium
CTGCGGATCGAAGCCTTTGCCGCTCCTGCCCAATCTGCCGAGGAGGAGGCCTACGGCTTCTTCACCGAACTCGAGCAGGTGGTTGATGAGGCCTATGGTTTCTTCGAGCCGCTTCCGGAGCTCCCCGCGGTGAGTGAGCCGTATGGCCTGTTCTCGAATGTCGAGGTGGCGGTGGAGCCCTATGGCTTCTTCACCGAGCTACCGCTCCCGGAGCAGGTGCCCACGCCGGTGGCGATAGCTCCGGCAGGCGAGACGGCCTACGGTTTCTTCGAGCCGCTCGCGCCCTTGCCAGCGGAGCTGCCGCCTGTCGAGGCGCCCGCTGTTCCGCCGCCGGCCGTGGTGGCCGAGCTCCCTCCGGCCGTCGTCAAGAAGGCGCCGGCCAAGCCCGCCGGGGCGGGAGACACCGGCTCCATCCGGGTCAGCGTCGAGAAGGTCGATCAGATGATCAACCTGGTCGGCGAGCTGGTCATCACCCAGGCGATGCTCACCCAGGCGGCGAGCAACGTCGACCCGGTGGTGTTCGAGCGCCTGATCAACGGCCTCGCCCAGCTGGAGCGCAACACCCGTGACCTGCAGGAATCCGTGATGTCGATTCGGATGATGCCGATCTCGGTCGTGTTCAGCCGTTTCCCGCGGGTCGTGCGGGATCTCTCCCAGAAGCTCGGCAAGCAGGTCGAGCTCAAGACCATCGGCGAGACGACAGAGATGGACAAGAGCCTGGTGGAGCGGATCACCGACCCGCTCACCCACCTCGTCCGCAACAGCCTCGACCACGGCCTCGAAACGCCCGAGAGGCGCCGTGCCGCCGGCAAGCCGGAAACCGGCACGATTACCCTGTCGGCCTACCACCAGAGCGGCAACATCGTGATCGAGGTCGGCGACGACGGTGCCGGCCTCAATCGCGCCCGCATCCTGGCCAAGGCCAAGGAGCGGGGCATGGCGGTCAGCGATGCGATCAGCGACCAGGAGGTCTGGCAGCTCATCATGGAGCCGGGCTTTTCTACGGCCGAGCAGGTCACCGAAGTGTCCGGCCGCGGTGTCGGCATGGATGTGGTGAAGAAGAACATCTCGGCCATGGGCGGCCGGATTGAGCTCGAATCGATGACCGGCGTCGGCACCCGCATCACCGTGCGCCTGCCGCTGACCCTGGCCATTCTCGACGGCATGAGCGTCGGCGTCGGCCCGGAAACCTACATCATCCCGCTGGGCTACGTGATGGAGTCCATGCAGCCCGAGCGGGGCATGATGAAGAGCGTCTCGGGGGTCGAGCGCCTGATCCAGGTGCGGGGCGAATACCTCCCGGTGATCTGCCTCCACGAGGTCTTCCACATCAATGGCGCGATCACCGACTGGTCGAAGGGGATCATGGTCGTCCTCGAGGCCGACGGCCAAAGTGCGGCGCTCTTCATCGACCAGCTGATCGGTCAGCACCAGGTGGTCATCAAGAGCCTCGAGGCCAATTACCGGCGGGTGCCGGGCATTGCCGGGGCGACGATCATGGGCGATGGCCGGGTCGCGCTGATCCTCGATGTCCCGGTCCTCGTCGACATGGCGAGGCGGGTTCTGCCGGCGGCGGCCTGACGCCCTCGGCGCGCTTGCCACAGATCAAGAAGGCCACCTCCGGGTGGCCTTTTGCTTGAGCACGGTGCCTTCAGAAAGGGATCTCACTGCCGTAAAAAGAGCATCCCCAACGAGGAGTCTCTCACCATGTTGCAGGCCGCCCAGACCACCGCAGCCCTCGAGTCGGAAGAGTCCGGCTTTGCCCAGGAGCTTCTGACCTTCACCCTGGGTGCGGAGGAGTACGCCATCGACATCCTGAAGGTCCAGGAGATCCGCGGCTACGATGCGGTGACGACCATCGCCAATGCGCCGAGCTTCATCAAGGGTGTCATCAACCTGCGGGGCACGATCGTGCCCATCGTCGATCTGCGCATCAAGTTCTCGGTCGGGGTCGCCGAATACACCCCGTTCACCGTGGTCATCATCCTCAACATCGGTGGCCGGGTCGTCGGGATGGTCGTCGATGCGGTGTCCGACGTCATCTCCCTCAAGCCCGAGCAGATCCGGCCCGCGCCGGACTTTGCCTCGTCCGTGGATACGGCCTACATCATGGGCCTCGGGGCCCTCGGCGAGCGCATGTTGATCGTCGTCGACATCGAACGCCTCATGTTGTCCAGCGAGATGGCGCTGGTCGACGAAGCGGCCCAGTAAGCCCGCCGGCCATCCGCAGCGGCCACGCCAATCCGAAGCCGAAAGAGACTAGTCATGAGTGGAATCCTCTCCCCAGCCGTGAGTGTGATGAACCGGCTATCCGTGCAGGGCAAGATGGCGCTGCTGGGCGTGATCGCGATGGTCCCGGTGATCGTCCTGGCCTACATGCTGAACGAGCGCATCGACGGTGAGATCAACTTCACCCGCAAGGAAACCCAGACCGTTCCGCTGGTGATGCCCGCCCGGCAGCTGATGCAGGCGGTGCAGGCCCATCGGGGCGTCTCCCAGACCATCATCGGTGGCAACAGCGCGCTGGCCGGGCGGATGTCCGAACTCCAGGCCAAGGTGGCTGCCGCCCTGAAGGACGGCGATGCCGTCGACGCACAGTATGGTGCGGCGCTCGGAACCGCACAGGAATGGAAGAGCCTGCGCCAGGACTGGACCGACGTGCAGGCCAAGGCCGTGACCCTTGGCGCCGAGGAAAGCTTCCGCCTGCACACCGCCTACATCGAGCGGGTGCGGGATTTCATCACCAGTACTGCCGACCGAACCAACGCGACGCTGGACCCGGAGCTGGAAACCTTCTACCTCATGGATGTCTTCGTGGTCCGCCTCCCGGCGTTGGCCGAAGATGCCGGTCGAGCGCGTGCCCTCGGCACAGGGCAGGCGATGCGCCAGAAGCAGACCGATGCCGAGCGTGTCGAGATGACGGTGGCGCTGCGCCGCATGCAGGACGGCCGGGCGGCGATCGAAGCCGCGCTGAGCAAGGCCGGCAGCCAGGACGCCACCCTGCGGGCCAGCCTGGCCGGTGCCGGCAAGACGCTGGATGGCAACCTCAAGGATTACCTCGGGCTGCTGCAGACCGGGCTGCTGAATGCCACCGAGATCACGCTGGCGCCCACGCATTACTTCGAGGTCGCCACCAAGGCCGTCGATGGCGCCTACGGCCTGTTCGACCTGTCCGCCAGGGAGTTCGATCAGCGTCTCGCCGAACGCCTCGCCCGTCTCGAGCGTGCCCGCGCCCTGGCAATCGGCGTGATCGCCGTCAGCCTCCTGGTGGTCGGTTATCTCTTCGTCGGTTTGCGTCGGGCCATGCTCCAGGCCATCGGCCAGATCGAGGCCGGCGTCGGCCGCATGTCCCAGGGCAAGCTCGACGAGCCGCTGGTGGTCACGTCCCGAGATGCCTTCGGCGATATCGCCGGCGCCCTCAACGGCATGCAGTCCAACCTGCTCGCCAAGATCTCGGCCGACAAGGCCGTGGCGGAGAGCAATCTGCGCGTGCGCAATGCCCTCGACAAGGCCAACACCAACGTCATGCTGGCCGATACCGACGGGCAGATCGTCTACTGCAACGAAGCCGTGCTGAAGATGCTGCGTAATGCCGAGCGCGACATCCGCAAGGAGCTCCCTGCCTTCCAGGTCGACGGCCTGGTGGGAAGCAATTTCGACCTCTTCCACAAGAACCCGGCACATCAGCGCAACCTGCTCGGGCGGCTGTCCGGCGAGCATCGCGCCACGGTGAAGCTGGGTGGGCGCACCTTCGGGCTGGTGGCCAACCCGGTCATCAATGCCGAGGGCGTACGTCTGGGCTCCGTGGTCGAGTGGGTCGATCGAACCGACGAAGTCCATGCGGAAGAAGAACTGGCGACCCTGATGCAGGCTGCGCTCCACGGTGATTTCAGCCAGCGGCTGTCGGTTGAGGGCAAGCAAGGCTTCTTCATCACGCTTACCGAGGGCATGAACCAGCTCACCGGCATCATCTCGACCAGCCTGAACGACCTTGCGCGGGTGCTCAACGCGATCGCGAAGGGCGACCTGACGGAGAAGATCACGGCGGACTATGGCGGGACCTTCGGCCAGCTGAAGGACGACACGAACACCACGGTGGAGCGCCTGCGCGAAGTGGTGGGCCAGATCAAGGAAGCGTCGGAGTCGATCAATACGGCGGCGCAGGAGATCGCGGCGGGCAACTCGGACCTCTCGGCGCGGACCGAAGAGCAGGCGAGCAGCCTGGAAGAGACGGCCAGCTCGATGGAGCAGCTCAACGCGACGGTGCGTCAGAACGCCGACAACGCGCGTCAGGCGCGGGAGCTGGCGAGCTCGAGCAACGCGGTGGCGGAGCAGGGCGGCGAGATGGTGAACCGGGTGGTGGGCACGATGGGCTCGATCCAGGAGAGCTCGAAGAAGATCTCGGACATCATCGGCGTGATCGACTCGATCGCCTTCCAGACCAACATCCTGGCGCTCAACGCGGCGGTCGAGGCGGCGCGGGCGGGCGAGCAGGGGCGTGGTTTTGCGGTGGTGGCGAGCGAAGTGCGCAGCCTGGCGCAGCGCAGCGCACAGGCCGCCCGCGAGATCAAGGCGCTGATCGCCGACAGCGTGGACAAGGTGGAAGACGGCGCGAAGCTGGTGAACGAAGCGGGCCAGACGATGGAAGAAGTGGTGACGAACTTCCAGAAGCTGTCGGCGCTGGTGACCGAGATCGCGGAGGCGAGCCAGGAGCAGAGCGGCGGTATCGAGCAGGTGACCCAGGCGGTGGGCCAGATGGACGAGGTCACCCAGCAGAACGCCGCCCTCGTGGAAGAGGCCGCCGCCGCGGCCGAGAGCCTCGAGGAGCAGTCGCGCACCCTGGTCCGGGCGGTTGCGATGTTCCAGCTCGATGCCGGCGGGCGTGCCCTGGGCAGTGCCATGCCCAAGTCCGTCCCAGACAACGTGGCGCGTCTGCCCGAGCGCCCGGTTCGCCCTGGGCTGCCGTCGCGCACCGTCATGCCGAAAGTGAAGCGTGCTTCTGGCGCAGCCAACGAGGTCGATGATGAATGGGAAGAGTTTTAAGGCGCCGGCCATGAGCGAAAAGCCTGCCTCCCCCCGCCTGTCGGCAAGCTCTGCCCTGGCCCGCCCCGGTGCGCCACGGCCCGCGCTGCAGCGGCCCGTCCTGCCGGCCGTGGCCACGCCCGAGCGGGAGTTCGCGTTCTCCTCCGCCGACTTCGAGCGGGTGAGGGCCCTGATCTACAAGCATGCCGGCATCTCCCTGTCGCCGGTCAAGCAGGACATGGTTTATAGCCGCCTGGCGCGGCGCCTGCGTGCCCGCGGCGACAAGACCTTCGCCGAGTATCTCGACCGCGCCGAGCGTGAGCCGGCGGAATGGGAAACCTTCGTCAACAGCCTCACGACCAACCTCACTTCGTTCTTTCGTGAGGCCCATCACTTCGACATTCTCGCCGAACGCCTGAAGAAGCACGCCGGGCGCAACCCGCTGCGGATCTGGTGCAGCGCCGCCTCCACCGGCGAGGAGCCCTACAGCCTCGCCATCACGGCCTGCGAGGCCTTCAATTCGATGACGCCGCCGGTGCAGATCGTCGCCACCGACATCGACACCAACGTGCTCACCACCGCCCGGAGTGGTGTGTACGGAATGGACCGGGTCGAGCGCCTGTCGCGGGAGCGGATGCAGCGCTTCTTCCTGAAAGGCACGGGCGGCCAGGCCGGCTTTGCCCGGGTGCGCCCCGAGCTGCAGCGCCTGATCGAATTCAAGCGGATCAACCTGCTCGATCGCAACTGGGCATTGCAGGGGCCCTTCGACATCATGTTCTGCCGCAACGTGATGATCTATTTCGACAAGCCGACCCAGTACGACATCCTCAAGCGCTTCGTGCCGCTTCTCAAGCCGGACGGCCTGTTGTTCGCCGGGCACTCCGAAAGCTTCCTGCACGCCGCAGATATTTTCCGTTCCCTCGGGCGGACGGTTTACGAAAGGACGGACGCCCGTGAGCGTTGAACCTGGATATCTGGAACATCTGGCGACAAACCGTTATTTCGATCGCACTTTCGACTGTGACGCAGTGAAAGTCCTGCCCGGAGAATACTTCGTCACCACGTCGGATATCCTGCTGGTCACGGTTCTGGGGTCTTGCGTGACCGCCTGCATCCGCGATCGGGACAAGGGTTTGGGCGGAATGAATCATTTCATGCTGCCCGATGCGAGTGAAGGCGGTATGCTGTCGTCGTCTGCGCGATATGGTGCGTATGCAATGGAGGTTCTGCTCAACCACCTGCTCAAGCTTGGTGCGCGGCGCACCAGCCTGGAGGCCAAGGTCTTCGGCGGCGGGCAGGTGCTGGCCAGCCTGACCCAGACCCAGGTGGGAGAGAAGAACGCCCAGTTCGTCCTCGACTACCTGCACACCGAACGCATACCCATCGTGGCGCAGGATCTGCTCGATATTTACCCTCGCAAAGTCTACTTTTTTCCGGCGAATGGACGGGTCATGATGAAAAAGCTGGTTCGCGTGAAAAACGACACGCTCATCGAGCGTGAGCGCGAATATCAAGCCCGACTTCGACGCGACAATGTGCAGGGTGACATCGAACTCTTTGGTTGACCGGGGCTGCAAGCCCCGTTCCGGACTGGAAGCTGAACATGGCAATCAAGGTTCTCATCGTCGACGACTCCGCATTGATGCGCAGTCTTCTGAGCGAGGTCATCAATTCGGCGCCCGATCTCGAGGTGGTAGGTGTCGCACCCGATCCCATTGCCGCAAGGGAGATGATCAAGACACTCGCACCCGATGTGCTGACGCTGGACATCGAGATGCCCAAGATGGACGGCCTCGACTTCCTGGCGCGCCTGATGCGGCTGCGGCCGATGCCGGTCGTGATGATTTCGAGCCTCACCCGGAGCGGCTCCGAGGCTACGCTGCAGGCGCTCGAATTGGGCGCGGTGGATTTCCTGCCCAAGCCGAAGATGGACTCGGCGGCCAGCATCGAGGCCTGTCGTGTAGAAATTTGTGAAAAGGTGAGGGCTGCATACAGCGCTCGCCCGAGGGTTCCGGCAAAGCCGTCCGTCACCTCGAAACCCTTGCCGCACGCGCCTTTCGAGGCCCCCCGCAGTAATCCGGGCGGCCTTCCGGAGCGGGTCCTGCAAGAGAAGCTGGTGCTGATCGGCGCCTCCACGGGAGGCACCGAGGCCATCAAGGAAGTGCTATGTTCTTTGCCTGCGAAGGTGCCCGCGATACTGATGGTGCAGCATATGCCGGAAATGTTCACCGCGTCTTTTGCCCGGCGGCTGGATGGTCTTTGTCAGCTACGGGTCAAGGAGGCGGAGCATGGTGAAAAGGTTCAGCCCGGAACGGCCTACCTCGCGCCAGGGCATTCGCACCTCTCGGTGCGACGGGTGATCGGCGGTTACGTGTGCGAGCTGGCGAGCTCCGAACCCGTGAATCGGCACCGGCCGTCCGTGGATGTGCTGTTCAATTCGGCGGCGAGCCAGGTGGGGGCCAACGCAGTGGGCGTGATTCTCACCGGCATGGGCAAGGACGGCGCCCAGGGGCTGCTGGCCATGCGCAAGGCCGGGGCATGGACGATCGGGCAGGATCAGGAGTCGTGTGTGGTGTATGGGATGCCTCGGGAGGCCGCGACGATCGGCGCCCTCGAAGAGGTGGCGTCCTTGAAGGAAGTTGGGCAGCGCGTGCTGGCCCGTCTCGGCGGCAGCGAGCGCCGAGGCCTGCGGGCATGAGCTGCAGATAAGGCCGGTGCTAACCGGCATAGTTACGAGCATTGAGATAACAAGAGGCAAGCAATGGATACCAGTGTCAGCACCCAGCAGAGTCAGGCCAGAATTCAGCTCTCGGGGCGTTTCGATTTCAACTCCCACCGGGAATTCCGCGACGCGGTGGATCGGGCGCTGGGCAGTCCTGGCACGACCGAAGTGGCGGTGGATCTCGGAAACGTCGCCTATCTCGACAGTTCCGCCCTCGGCATGCTGCTCATGCTGCGCGACAAGGCGAAGAGCTCCGGCAAGACCGTCTGCCTGGCCAATGCCCGGGGCAGTGTGCGTCAGGTGCTCGATATCGCCAACTTCGGCAAGCTCTTTCCGATCGTGTAACAGTGGCGGAGTACGGAGCTGAATCGCTCCTTATTCTCGTTGTCGATGACAATCCCGACGATCTGTTCCTGATCCGTCGGGATCTGCTCGCCCTGGGCCACCGCGTCGTCGGCGTCAGCACCGCCCGGGAGGCGCTCGATCACATCGGCCGTGGCCACCCCGACGTCCTGATGACCGACGTTGGCCTGCCCGGCATGGACGGCATCGAGCTGCTCCAGACCGTCCGTGCCCGGACGGACGGCAGCTGGATCCCGACCCTGGTGTTCACCGGCAGCCTCGACGAAGCCACCCAGATGCGCGCCCTAGAGGCGGGCGCGGATTCCTACCTGTGCAAGCCCGCATCCCGCGAGATGCTGCACGCCAAGCTGGGGGTGATCCTGCGCCTGCGCGCCATGCAGCGCCAGGCGGAGGAGCGCAACCGCGAGCTCGGCCGCTACCGCAGCATGCAGGAAGAGGAACAGCGGCTGGCGCGCTTCGTGATGGAGCGCTTGATCAACCGCGAGGCGCTCAACGACCCGGTCGTCGCCCATTTCATCGCCC
>JAKLLP010000079.1:0-2541 GCA_023150055.1 Gammaproteobacteria bacterium
GCCGCGCTTGTCGCATCGGCGGCTGCGCGACTGATGAAGACATCCGCCCGGCTGATGGTGGCGTCGAGGAAGTCCTGGAACACGGCCTTCGCCACCGACCCGGGCAACGCGTCGTAATGCGCACGCAGCGCGGCCGGCACGGCGAAATCCGGATCGTTGAGCTGGGCGGCGGCGGCGCCACAGAACTGCAGCCCCGCCGGCGCGAGTTCCGCCGCCACTTCGCTGAGCAGCTGCTGGCGGAAACCTGCCGCGAGGAGATTGTGCGAGACATTCTGCAGCGCACGCTCGTCGCCGCGCTCGAGATGCGCCTGCACCTCCGCGAGCAAGGCGCTCGCCGAGGCGTTCTGCTCGAGATACCGGGCGCCGTGGTCACGCAAGGCGGCGAGCAGGCGGATGCCGGCCTTCACCCGCGGCATCGAGCCCTGGCCGGCATCGGGCACGAGCGCGCGCAGGGCCTCCCACATGGGCGTCACCGCGGCACGCCCGATCGTCACGAAGCCGAGGAGTAGCAGCCCCCCGGGCCGCAACGTCGCCTGCAGCAGCCCGGTGAGCGCGGCTTTCTCGGCCGCATCGAGCCACGACCAGGTGCCCGCGCAGGCCACGTAGTCTGCCGGCGCAAACCGCGCCGCATCGAGCGCGGAGAAGGCCTCGGCGAGGTAAGTGACGTTGCCGAGCCCGGCCCGCGTCGCCTCGCTGCACGCTTCGGCAATACTCGCCGCGTTGAAATCGACGCCGATGAATTGCCCCTGCGGGCAGGCGGCTGCCAGCGCGTTCAGCGTCACGCCGCTGCCGCAGCCGAACTCCACGTAGCGAAATGCCAGCGCCGGGTCCGGTGGCGCAAACCCCGCCCGCGCCGCCACGTAACTCAACTGCGCAGGCGCCTGCAGCGGCACGAAGCTCGAGCGGTAGGCGAGATCGCGCACGTAGGTATCGCCGAAAGCGTCAGTCATGTTCACCTGGAGATCGCCGCCCCCTGACGGGTGGCCTCGCTGCAGCCTCGCTGCAGCCTAATCGTGCACCCGTGGCGGCACAAGCGCGTTCAGGCGGCGCCGGACCCGGCTCACTGACTGCAGGGCCGACACCGCGCGGTTGTCTGGCGCCAGTGCCGGGTTTAGATTGCACACCGATGCGCGCCACCGATGGGGCGGCAGTAACGCAGCGGAGCGCAACCCGGCGAGCAAGCCACGAAGCCAGACCCGGCACCATTGGATGACGAGAACGGTAACCATCAAGCTGCAGTGCGCCGGCATCGGCGACTGCCTGTGTGCCATCCCCGTGCTGCGCAAGATCCGCCGGCAGTTCGCCGACGTGAGCGAACTGGTGCTGTTCACGCATCACCCGGAGCTGTTTCGCGCCTGTCCCTATGTCGACAGCGCCTGGCCGATCACGGACGAGGCGCGGCTCGCGGGCTGTCCCAACGTGCTGACGTTGTTCGACACGACGCGACTGCCCTATCACCTGATGGACACGATCGATTTCATGAGTATCCCGGCCGGGCTCGGGCAGCTCAGCTTCCGCGAGAAACGGCTCGAGTATTTCCCCGTCGAGGCCGATATGGCGCAGCGCTTCGACGTGGTGCTCAACACCTCGATGACCTGGCCGAGCAGAAGCTGGCCCATCGGGAACTGGCAGCGCCTGGCCGACGCCCTCCTCCAGCGCGGCCTCTCGGTGGCCGTGGTCGGCAAGGACGTGTTCGCGCCGGCGGACGGCATGCACAAGCCGAGTCCGGGCCTGGCCGGTTGCGTGGACCTCACCAACCGCCTGAGCCTCGACCAGACCTACTTCACCATCGCCCGGGCGGGCCTCTTCGTGAGCTGCCAGAACGGGCTCTCGGTGCTCGCCGGCGCCACCGAGACCGAACTCGTCGTCCTCGACCGCTCCATCGAGTGGAGCAAGTACGCGCTCTATCGCCACGAAGACCCGCATTACCGCTTCACCATCGTGAAGGGTGCCTGCGAAATCTATTGCTGCGACAGCATGGCCTGCCCGGTGTACGGGGAGTTCCGATGCATCCCGGGGTTCGATGAGGTCTGGACCGCGGTGTCGGCGCGGCTCGCCGCAAACGGCGGCAGCTCGCAATCTCGCTGATCCCCGGAGTGCGGCGGACGGGTTGCGTTCCTCGATCATCAGGCAGCGCGCCGGGGGACAGATCTGCGCCTGCTCGCCAGCGATCTCCTGGCCCGGCCAGGCGCGAGTCTGTGATGGGAATTTATGGGATGATTCAGCGCATGGGCAGCAGCCAGTTCATTCTCGAGGAAGGCTTTCAACGCCTCGTCCGGGCACGCCACGGCTATGTGCTTTACAACCGCAATGACAGCGTCATCGGGCGCTCGATCGAAACCTATGGCGAGTACTACGAATCCGAGGTAGACGTATTTCGCCGCTTCCTGGCGCCAGGCGACGTCGCCCTCGATATCGGCGCCAATATCGGCACGCATACGCTGGCCATGGCGCGGATCGTGGGGCCACGAGGGTCAGTCTACGCTTTCGAGCCGCAGAGACTCGTGTTCCAGACCCTGTGCGCCAACGCCTCGCTCAACA
>JAKLLP010000079.1:2551-8575 GCA_023150055.1 Gammaproteobacteria bacterium
ACAGCCTCAGCAATGTCCACTGCGTCAATGCGGTAGTGGGCGAGACGGCCGGCTGGGTGAACCTCGCCGATCCTGATCCGGCTACGGAGAATAACTTTGGCGGCGCGCAGGTCGAACAGCTCCGCAGCGATCAGTGGTCGCCACGGATCGCACAGGTGATCCTCGACGATTTTCTGCAGGTTGATCGCCTGGCCTTCATGAAGGTCGACGTGGAGGGCATGGAAGCGCAGGTCCTGCGCGGCGCGCGACAGTTGCTCGGGCAATTCATGCCCGTGCTCTATGTCGAGAACGCCCTGCCGGAATCCTCACCGCAATTGCTGGCGGTCCTTTTCGAGATGGGATATCGCTGCTTCTGGCACCTGCCGCTGTTTCATCGCCAGCGCAACTACTTTTCCTGCGGCACGGCACTCCACCCTACGGGGTTCGTGGATCGGGGGGGGCCGCATCTCGACTGCATCGGCTTCGCGATCAACATGATTTGCGTCCACCAGGACCGGGACTTGCCCATTCGCGGACTACGTCCGGTGGCCAACACGACCGAACACCCGCTGAATCGTCAGCATGTACATCTTTTCTCCACGCAGGACGGAAAAATACCGGTGCTCCGGTAGAGGGTACCCCGTGCTGCGGTGTCCGCCATCCTGAGTCCAGAACGGTCGCGGCGACGAAGGAGTGCTCATGAACACACAGGCCGCAGGAGCAGAGCCGTGGCGATACCGAGGCGCAGCATCATCGCATTCCCCGCGCTCTGGCCGTGTTGCGGCTGGTCGGCCGGGCGCGGCTCGGAGCGCGCGGCCATGAGCACGGCCATCGACCCGGCCCCAAGCGAGTCGCGGCTGGTGCTGAGCGATTTCCGGCCGGAGACGCCGACGATCGCCGAGGGGGCGAGCTGGCGCGGGTTCAGCGACCGGGTCATGGGCGGCGTGTCCGACGCGAAATTCGAACTCGCGAACGTCGCCGGACTGAACTGCGCGCGGCTCACCGGCCGCGTGACCCGCGACAGCGGCGGGGGCTTCATCCAGATGGCGCTCGATCTCGGCCCGCGGCGCGGCGGCTTCGATGGCTCCGCTTACGCCGGCATCGAGCTGCTGGTCCACGGCAACGACGAGGACTACAACATCCACGTCCGCACCGCCGACTGCGGCTGGTACGACGAGTCCTACCGGGCGACGTTCCGCGCCGCGCCACGCTGGCAGACGCTGCGGTTCGCCTGGGCCGACCTGCAGCCGAACGGCTTGACGGCGCCGCTCGATCCGGCGCGCCTGCAGCGCATCGGTCTGCTCGGCTGGATGCGCGAGTTTCAGGCCGACCTCGCCCTCGCCGAAATCGCGCTGTACCGCTGAAGTTGCCGCTGAAGCCGCCTCTCGATGGCCTGCGCGGTGCCGGGCCTCAGCGGTAGCGGTCGGGAAACGGCAGGCTCTCGTCGACCGCATGCCAGACGTGGCCGAAGCAGTCCTCGGCCGCGAGGCACTCGACGGTGAGTCGCGCGAGGTCGGCGCGCGTCACGCTGCGCATGAGCCGCTGGTCCGCGCTCAGCACGGCCTTGCCGGTCGCCGGCGTTCCGGCCGGCATGAGGATGCCGTTGCGGATGATGGCCCAGTCGAGCCCGCTGTCCTCGAGAATCTTTTCCGCCTCGCCCTTGGCGGCGAGCGTGGCCGCCATGCGTCCGAAGGGCGCCTGCGGGAACAGCGCCATGTTCTCCCCTGCCCCGACCGACCCGTGCAGCAGCATCCGCGGCGCGCCGTGGGCCCTGGCCGCGGTAACGATGTGGCGCATCGCGCGCGGATAGAAGTCGTCCGCAGCGCCACCGCGTGCCGAGGCATCGATGACGATGCGATAGCGGGCCCCCGCCAGCGCCCGGGTGACGTCGTCCTGCGCGAGCAGGTCACCGACGACGAACTGCACCGGCAGATCGCCGAGACGGCTGCGGTCCGAGCCTGCGCGGACGAACGCCGTGACGGGATGACCGGCCGCCACCAGTTCGCGCGCGATCTCCGAGCCGAGCTGGCCGGTGGCGCCGAACAGCAGCACCGGCTCCGCGGCCGGCGCGGCCATGGCCGGCACCCCGCCGGCCACGCACAGGATCAGCAGGTACAGCAGGCGGGTGAACATGGAGGGGTCTTAGCCTATGACGGAACCGCGACCGACGGCGGCAGGGGCCCAGGGTCCCTGCCACCGCCGGCTCTGAGCCTCGACCGGGGCGAGCGCGCGCTGCGCCTCAGCCGCCGAAACGATAACTGACGGTACCGCCCACCTGCCGGCCGGGCTGCAGCGTCAGCGCGAAACCACGCGCCGAAGTGGACGAGCCGGTGCAGACGGTGGCGGGATCGGACGGCGGCAGCGCCGTGCACGACGTGAGCGTACCGGTGCGCCGGTCGATGTAACGCAGGATGTCGAGCGGGGTGTCGTCGTCGGTCAGGTTCTTGCCCCAGAGCGTGAACTCCCAGTTGCCCCAGATCGCGCCGACGCGCGCCCCGAGCAGTTCGCGGTCGCCGGTCTCGATCAGGTTGTGCTCCTGCGCCCACTTCGAGGATTCGAAGGTGAAATCCGCCCCCGCGTACCAGCTGCCCCAGGGGGTCGGCCGGTCGTAGCGGCCACGGAGCGCGAACTGGTGGTCCGGGATGCGCGGCGAGTCGTTGCCGGAGACGTCACCGAACGTGTTGATTTCCTCCAGTGTGCCGTTCCCGCCGCGCAGGTCGGCCTCGTCGGTGCTGATGCGCTCCTTGATTTCCGAGTCGGTCCAGGCGTACATGACGCCGCCCGACCAGTTCTCGGTGACGCTGAAGTCGGCCTCCAGCTCGATGCCCCAGACCTCGGTCTTGCCGACGTTGGCGAGCACCGACTGGGGCACGCCGCCCGGGCCCTCGATGTTGGTGGTGAGCTGCTGGTCGTCGATGTCGTTGAAGTAGATGGCCGCGTTGGTGCGCAGCTGCCGGTCGAGCCAGTCGGCCTTGACGCCGACCTCGTAGGCCACCATCTCCTCCTCGTCCACGTCGCGGAAACTCTCGTCCGGCTGGCCGTTGACCTCCGGCACCGTGGCGTTGAAGTCTCCCGGCTTCGTGCCCCAGGCGACGCTGCCGTAGAGATTCGCCTCGTCGGTCAAGGCGTGGCGTACCGTCAATCGCGGCGTGAAGCTGTCGAAGGTGTCCTTGCAGCTCGGGTTCGGGCCGCAGGGCTCGCGGGTGCCGCTGCCGTCGTTGACGGTATTGATGACCTCGACCTCGTCCTCGGCGTAGCGCGCCTCCAGGCCGACGGTGGTCGCCTCCGTGACGTCCCAGTCGATCCCGCCGAACACGGCCCAGTTATCGACCTTCTCCTCGGTCAGGTTGGCCACCGTCTGCAGCGCGGCAACGCCGCTCGGGAGCACCTTGCGGTTCTCCTCTTCGGTGTCCTCGATGCTCAGGAAGTAAAGGCCGCCGGTCCAGCGCAGCGGCCGGTCCTGCGGCGAGTTCACCCGCAGCTCCTGGGTCCAGGTCTCGCTCTCGTCGTCATCGAGCTGGAAGAAGCTGCCGATCGATGAGCCGAATGGCACGGGATCGTAGTTGGCGTAGGAGACGTCGAAGCCGGTCTCGACCTCGTCCTTGATGTAGCCGGTCGTGCTCGTGAAGGTGTAGCCGTCGGCGAACCCGTACTCGACGACGAGGCTGCCGAGGTAGCGGTCGAGTTCCACGCCGGAGAGGCCGTCCTCGGCATTTTCGAGCAGCTGCGTCGCGAGATTGAGGCCGTTCTCGTCGACGACTGCCTTGCCGCAGAAGTATTCCCGCGAGCGGGGCGCATCGGGGGTGCGGAAGAAGCAGTTGTTGAGCGTGCGCGGCTGCAGGTAGATGGCGAAGTGATCGTCGTCGGTCTGCTGCACGCCGCCCTTGAGCGTGACCGAAAGGTTCTCCAGCGGCTCCCAGAGGAGCTTGCCGGTGAGGCTGGTGGTCTCGGTGCCGCCGACCTCGTCGCCCGTGGCCTGGTTGTCGAACTCGCCGCCGTAGGTGTCGTAGCCGGCTGCGACGTAGAAGGCGAGCTCGTCCTGGATGATCGGGCCGCTGGCCCAGCCGGACGCCTCCCAGGTCTCGTGTTCGGCACCGGTGCCGGTAAAGCCGCCCTCCAGGGCATCCATCGAGGGGCTACGCGTGATGTAGTTGATGGCGCCTGCATAAGTACCGCGGCCGAACTGCGCCGCCTGCGGCCCCTTGATGATTTCCACCCGCTCGAGGTTGAACAGTTCGGTCGATTGCGGGGATCCCGGCAGGTACACGCCATCGACGAAGTAGCCCACCGCCGAGCTGTTGGCGATGCCGTTGACCACGGTGGTCACGCCACGGATGGCCGGACGATCCGAACCCGGCTGGCGGCCAAACGCCGAGGTAAACGAAAACGAGGGCGTGAACTTCGCCAGGTCGTCGATGCTCTTTATGTTGAGCTCCGCGATCCTGTCGGTGGTGAAGGCACTCACCGCCACGGGCACGTCCTTCAGTTCTTCCTCGATCTTGCGGGTCGTGACGATGATTTCTTCGACGGCGGCCCCGGCCGGCACTGCTATGGCCAGTGTGGCGGCCATGGCGGGCAAGGACAACAAACGACCCCAGCGCAGTTTCCGTTGCATGACATCCCCCTTCAGATCCCTGTCGATCGACGATGAAACAGGCATCGGCGCGCCGCCACTGGGGCAGCGACCGGCCGCTACTCTCGCGCAGTCACACGCACCCTCACTGCCGCGCCACCGAGGCGTCGCGGACCCAGAACTGGTAAGGCGAGTAATCGCGCGCGCCGAGCGTGGTATCGAAATACACGATCTGCTGGGGCGTCACGCGAATGATGTCGAAGCGGCGCACCGCGCGGTCCTTGGTCACGCGCACGAGGTTGTACTTCTCGAGCGTCGGCACGAACTGCGGATCATCGGCCGAGATGAGTTCGGCGGTGCCCTTGATCTGCACGCTGGTCCACTGCTTGGCGCCGCCCTCGGCGAGCGTCCAGCCCTCGAAACGCACGGCGCTGATCTTCGGGTTCTTCCGCAGCTGCAGCAGCTTCTCGGTGCCTTTCTCGGAAACGACGTGGAAGACCCGCAGCTGCGGGTCGAGCACCATGTCGACGGTGGTGGCCGTGGGCGCATCGCCATCCACGGTGGCAATGGCAAAGCGTTCGCGCCCGGGCAGGAACGCCTGGATCTTCTGCCAGATTTCCTCCTGCGAGAGCGTCTTGAAGTTGCGCTGGAACTGCTGCGATGCCGTAGTGACGACATCCACGCCCTCGAACTTCACGGTATGACATTCGGCGCAGGTCATGCCGCGCGGGTAGCGGGCGTGCTCGGGACTCATGACCTGGTCGGCCGTGAGCGGCGGTCCATCGATCACCATGCCGTCGATGCCCATTTCACCGGGCCCGACGTTGACCGGCGCCTTGGGTGCGGCGGAGGCATCACTGTCGGCGGCAACTGCCGCGCCGCAGGCGATGAGAACGACCATCAGCACGATGGCCTGCAGAATGGACACTCGTCCCGGGGCAACAGCGATCATCGGCACAGGCTCCACGCGTAGCTGAGCTGTCCTCGCCCCGACGCCCCCCGTCGCTGGCGTCGTGGCTAATTTGTAACCGCTCCCGCTCCGGGATGCAAATCCGGCCACGCCGCTCTCGACAGCGACGCCGAGGCGCGCATCGCCGATGCCGGGGTGAACAGCCGCGCGGTTGGCTGACGGGCACTGACGAGATAATTCCGACACCATTGCTGCTACTCCGTTGTTGCTGTTGCGCGATCGATGATCGCCCCGATTTCCCGCATGAGCCGACGCCAGGTGGCATCGTCTGAAAGGTCCTCACCCATGAACCGCGGTGCCTTCACCGCACGCATGGCCAGGTAGTTGGCCGCGGCCATCAGCACGATCATCAGCATCCGGTGCTTGCGCAGATTGCGGCTGCGGGCGAACACGGCGGCGTAGTCGCGGCCGAGCTGGCGGCGAATGGCGGTCAGCGCGCCCGAGATCGCGGTTGGCGTCATCAGCTCGTCGGCCAGCATCTCGATGCGCACCGGGTCGGCCC
>JAKLLP010000007.1:0-3010 GCA_023150055.1 Gammaproteobacteria bacterium
CCTGGAAGCACTGCCGGCGAACTCGCGGCCGCGCCTGGCCGCTCTTGCCGTCGCCGCGCCCATCCGCAGCGACACCGTGCAGATGATCAACCTCGACTGGCGCTTCTCGCGCAGCCGGCTGCAACGCGAACTCGGCGTCGAACGCCTGCATGTCCTGAACGATTTCGCGGCGCTCGCCTGGGCGCTGCCCAGCCTCGGGTCCGGCGACCTCCTGCAAGTCGGCCCGGGCGCCGGCGCCGCCGGGTATCCAAAGGTCGTGCTGGGGCCGGGCACCGGCCTCGGCGTGGCGAGCCTGGTGGCGCTCGACCACGGCTGGCATGCGCTTGCCGGGGAAGGCGGGCACGTGACGCTGCCGGCGCAGGACGAACGCGAGGCGCGCATCATCGAGCTGGCGCGCCAGCGCTTCGGGCATTGCTCGGCGGAGCGCCTGCTCTCCGGCGCCGGGCTCACGTTCCTGCACGAGGCCCTGCACGGCGGCCCGCCGCTCGCCGCCGAGGAGATTGGCAGCCTCGTGGAGCAGGACGATGGTGCCGCAGCCGAGACGCTGGAGATGTTCTGCGCGCTGCTCGGGACCGTGGCTGGCAATGTCGCACTGACGCTCGGCGCTTTCGGGGGCGTGTATGTCGGCGGCGGCATCGTGCCGCGCTACGCGCAGCGCTTCGCCCGCTCGGGATTCCGCGCCCGCTTCGAGGCGAAGGGACGCTACAGCGACTACATGCGCGGCATACCGACCTGGCTCATCCAGGCGCCGTTACCCGCCTTGCGCGGCCTGCTCGCCTACACGCACGCGCAGGAGAAAACCTAGGACGCTGCGTCAGGCGGCACCGTCCGGCACCTGGCCCGACAGTTCGCCGAGGAAAATCCGGAACATCGCGGTCACCTCGTCAAGGCTGGCCGTCAGCCGGTGATCGCCGTCGATCAGCAGGAGGCGCGCCCTGGAGCGCTCCGCGTAACGCAGGCTGCCCTGCCAGGGCACCACCTCATCGCGCCACCCGTGCACGATCGTCACCGGGCAGTCGGGCGCCGGCGGCACGTACTGCTCGTAACCGGGCACGTAGAATGCGGGCGCCATCAGAAACAAACCCCGCACCGGCAGCCGGGCGGCTACCGCAGCGGCAACGAACCCGCCCATGCTGCTGCCGGCGAGCACGATGGGCGCGGCAAACCCCCGGCAGTAGGCGAGCAGCTTTTCGACCCGGTCATGTGGATCGTCCATGCCCTGGTAGTCGAGTGATTCCACCGTCCAGGCGGCTGCCCGCGCGGCTTCGGCCAGCGCGCGGATCTTGGTGCCCCAGGGGCCGCTCTCCTTGCCATGACTGAAGCAGATATGCGGGGCGCTCACCGCCGATCTCCACGGGCGATGACCGCGTCCGGACCCCACAGCAAGGCATCGAGCGGCTCCGCCGGTTGCAGCAGAAACGCTGCGCCGATGCGCCCGTCGTGCAGCGTCACGCCCTCCCGACGCAAGCGGCGCAGCTGCTCGGCGGCTGCCGCAGAGCCGGGCGGCAGCGCGATGCGGCCCGCGGCATTCACCACCCGGTGCCAGGGGATGTCCGGCGGGCATTCGGCAAGCGCCCGGCCAACCATCCGGGCCCTGCCCGGCAGCCCCGCAAGCGCGGCGACCGTCGCGTAGCTCGACACGCGCCCGCGGGGGATCGCGGCCACGGCGGCGTAGATGCGCCGGTAGCGCAACGCCCTCGATGCGGCGGCCACTGCTTTTGCTCCCGCGGCGTGCATGGGCCCGCAGTATGCCTCAAGCGATCCGCGTCGCATCGCGCAGCCGACACTTCCAGCACAACCGTGGTTGCAGTAGATTCGCTTCGTCCGCACCTGCTTCGCGTTACGGGTCGCCGAGCAGGCCACCGCCGCGCCATTCGACCGAGGCCACCTTGACGCCGGAAATCGCGCTCGTCCTGCTGATTCTCGCCGTGGCGGTATTTCTCTTCGTCACCGAGATCCTGCGAATCGATCTCGTGGCATTGCTCGTCATGTGCGCGCTCGCCGTCACCGGCGTGGTATCGCCAGCCGCCGCGCTTTCCGGCTTCAGCAACGAGGCCGTGATCACGGTGTGGGCCATGTTCATCCTGAGCGAGGGACTCACTCGCAGCGGCAGCGGGCAGATAGCGAGCCGGCAGATACTGCGCGTCGCGGGGCGCAGCGAGCCCGTGGTGATTGCCACGCTGATGCTCGTCGGCGGGACGCTGTCGGCGTTCATGCCCAACGTCGGGGTGGCGGCGCTCATGCTGCCGGTCGCAGTCGAGGTCGCCCGCCGTACCGAGATCCCCTCGTCCCGGCTCCTGATGCCGCTGGCATTCGCGGCGTTGCTCGGCGGCATGACGACACTGATCGGGACACCGCCGAACCTGCTGATCAGCGATGCGCTCTCGGCCGCCGGCGAAAGGCCGTTCAGGTTGTTCGACTTCGCCCCCGTCGGGGTCGGCGCGCTGCTCGCGGCGACCGCCTTCATCGCCCTGGCCGGACGCCACATCCTGCCGCGGCAGGACCCCGGCCTCGATGCACACAAGCGCAGCCAGAGACACCTGCGGGCGCAGTACGGACTGCAGGACCGCACCTTCATGATGCGGGTACCGGACAACTCCGTGCTGATCGGCAAGACGCTCGCCGACAGCCGGCTCATTTCCGCGGCGGGCATGATCGTGATTGCGCTCGAGCGGCGCAACAAGGTCGATCCGCTGCCCTCGCGCACCACCGTGATACAGGGCGGGGACAAGCTGCTGGTGCAGGGCCGGCTCGAGCGCTTCGAAGAGCTGCGGCAATGGAGCGGGCTCGTCATCGAGCGTGAAGCGCCCGTGCTGCAGGGGCTCGTCTCCGAACAGGTCCGCGTGGTGGAGGTGACGATCGGCGAGGGCTCGTCGCTCGTGAAGGAGCCCCTGCACCATGCCGACTTCCGCCGTCGCTTCGACGCCAACGTGCTCGCCATCCGGCGCCGCGACCTGGTGCGGCGGGTCAACCTCGCCAACGTGCCACTGCGGGCCGGCGACCACCTGCT
>JAKLLP010000007.1:3020-19526 GCA_023150055.1 Gammaproteobacteria bacterium
CGAGGAGGCACTCGAGGCGCTCTCGACCACCCGCGAGTTCAGCGAGATCCGCGCGGTGACGGAGGAAGACCTGCGCGACACCTTCCGGCTGCAGGAGCGCCTGTTCGTGGTCCGCGTGCCGCGCGACTCGCGGCTCGGGGGCGCCACGCTCGGGCGCAGTCGCCTCGGCGATGCCTTCGACTTTCGGCTGCTCGCCACCTTTCGCGAGGGCGTGCTGCACATCATGCCGCCGCCGGAGGAGGTCATCCTCGGCGGCGACCTGCTGCTCATCCAGGGCCGGCCGGAGGACCTCGATGTCCTGCGCGGACTGCAGGAACTGCAGATCGAGGAACGGGTGTCGTCGAACCTGAATATCTTCCAGTCGGATCGGCTGGCGACGCTGGAAGCCACGCTCGCGCCGCAGTCCCCGCTCGCCGGCAAGACCGTGCCGCAGATCAATTTTCACGACCGCTATGGGCTCGAACTCGTCGCGGTGTGGCGCTCCGGCAAGGCGCTGCGCACGGGGCTGGAGCAGGTGCGCCTGCAGTTCGGCGACGCGCTGCTGCTGGTCGGCCCGCGGCAGAAACTCGCGCTCCTCAACGAAGACCCGGACCTGCTGGTGCTGACGCCGGTGAGCCTGCCGGTGACCGACAGCAGCCGCGCCCCGCTGGCCGTCGTCATCATGCTCGGCGTCGTGCTCTCCGCGCTGCTCGGCTGGCTTTCCATCGGCATCGCCGCCGTGCTCGGTGCGACCCTGATGGTGCTCGCCGGCTGCCTCACCATGGAGCAGGCCTACCGTGCCATCGACTGGCGCGCGGTATTCCTGATCGCGGGCACCCTGCCGCTCGGGGTGGCCATGGCGGAGACGGGCGCGGCAGCCTACCTCGCCGCGCAGATGATGGCTGCACTCGGCGGCCTGGGCCCATGGCCCATCATCATCGGGCTGTATTTCGTCACCGCTGTCGCCACGCTCGCCGTACCCACGCCGGCGCTGGTGGTGCTCGTCGCACCGATCTGCATCACGGCTTCGCGGGAACTCGGCATCAGTCCGCACACGGCACTGATGGGGGTGGCGATGGCGGCATCCTCGGCCTTCGCCACGCCCATCGCGCATCCGGCCAATCTCATGGTGATGGGTCCCGGCGGCTACAGCTTCCGCGACTACGTGCGGCTCGGCCTGCCGGTGACCCTGGTCGTGTTCGTCACGGTGATCGCTCTCCTCAACGTCTTCTGGCCGCTCGGCTGACCCGCACCATTCATGAAGGCGGCAGCAGCACGGTGGAGCCAGTGGTTTTCCGGCTTTCGAGGTCGCGGTGCGCCTGCGCCGTATCCTGCAGCGGGTAGGTCTGCCCGATGCGGACCTTGACCACACCGCGCGCGATCACGTCGAAGAGTTCACCGGTTGCGCGTTCGAGATCGGCCCGGGTCGCGATGAAGTCCCACAGCGTCGGGCGCGTCACGTAGAGCGAACCGCGCTTCGACAGCTCCAGCGGCGAAAAGGGATCGACCGGCCCCGAGGCATTCCCGTAACTCACCATCACGCCGTGGCGGCGCAGGCAGTCGAGCGAGCGCATGAACGTGTGCTTGCCGACCGAGTCATAGACGGCCGCCACGCCCTGTCCGTCGGAGAGTTCCCGCACCCGGGCGACGAAGCCCGGTTCATCGGCGAGCACGACCGCGGCGCAGCCATTGGCACGGGCGAGTTCGGCCTTTTCCGGCGTGCCGGCGACGCCGATGACCCGCACGCCGAGACTGGCCGCCCACTGGCTGAGAATCAGTCCGACGCCCCCGGCCGCCGCGTAGGACAACACCCAGTCGCCGGCGCGCGCCGGATAACTGCGACGCAGCAGGTACCACGCCGTCAGCCCCTTCAGCACGGCGGCCGCGGCGGCGCGGTCATCGACAGCCGCCGGGATCTTCACCACGCGCTCCGCGGGAAATACGCGCTTTTCGGCGTAGGCGCCGGCCGGCAGGCCGCAATAAGCGACCCGGTCGCCGACCGCGAGACCCTTGACCCCCGCACCGAGCACTTCGACCACCCCGGCTGCTTCCATGCCGAGCCCCGAGGGCAGGGTGAGCGGATACAGGCCGGAGCGCTGATAGGTGTCGATGAAGTTCAGGCCGACGGCGGTGTGCCCGATCAGCACCTCACCGGCCCCGGGAGCCGGTTCCGGACCATCGGCCCACTCCAGCACCTCGGGGCCCCCGTAGCGGCTGATCCGTATCGATTTCATGTCTGGATTCGATCCTCAGGTTGGCGCGAAACGCGCGGTTTGCATGCTACCCGAGTATTCCCTGAGAATTGAGCGCCGCAGACCCGCGGACGAAGCAGCACCACGCACCATGTCGGAAACCGTTGTCATCGCCGGCGCCGGCCAGGCCGCCGCACAAGCCATCATTTCCCTGCGCCAGGGCGGCTATGCCGGGGACATCCTCCTGTTCGGCGAGGAACCCTACCTGCCCTATCAGCGCCCGCCGCTCTCCAAGAAATTTCTCGCCGGCGAGATGGAGCTCGAGAGGCTCTACCTGCGTCCCGAGTCCTATTACGAGGAGCACCAGGTCAAGGTGCGTACCCGCACCCGCATCGAGTCCATCGACCCGAAGGGCCGCACGGTGCGCGTTGACGGCAGGAACATCGGCTACGACCACCTGGTCCTGGCGACCGGCAGCCATGTCCGCCGCGTGCCGATCCCCGGGCAGCAGTTCCCCGAGGTTCATTACCTGCGCACCATCGACGACGTGCGCGGGATACAGGGCGGATTCGTCAAGGGGCGCCGGCTCGTGATCATCGGGGGCGGCTACATCGGGCTGGAAGTCGCCGCGGTCGCCGTGACGGCGGGGCTCGAGGTCGCCGTGGTGGAGATTGCCGACCGGGTCATGGCCCGGGCCGTGGCCCCGCCGATCTCGCGTTTCTACCGGGAGGTGCACGAAGCAGCCGGTGTCGACTTCCACCTCGAAACCGGCGTCATGGAGATCAATCGCGCGGAGGATGGCGTTCGGGTCCGTTGCACGACCGGCAGACAACTCCCCGCCGACCTCGTCGTGGTCGGCGTCGGCATCAGCCCGACGACGGCGCTGGCCGAGGATGCCGGCCTGAAATGCAGCACCGGGATCATCGTCGACGAGTTCTGCCGCACCAGCGACCCGCGCATCTACGCGGCGGGCGACTGCACCAACCACCCGAACAGCCTGCTCGGGCGGCGCCTGCGGCTGGAGTCCGTGCACAACGCCCAGGAACAGGGCAAGACCGCCGCGCTGTCGATACTCGGCAAGCCCGAGGCCTATGCGCAGATCCCCTGGTTCTGGTCCGACCAGTACGACCTGAAGCTGCAGATGGTCGGGCTCGCCGAGGATTACACCGCGATGATCCTGCGCGGGGATCCCGCCAGCCGCGCGTTCGCGGCGTTCTACTTCGTCGGCGAGCGGTTGATCGCCGTGCATGCGATCAACAGCGGGAGGGAGTTCATGCTGTCGAAGAAACTGATCGCGCAGGGCGCCCATCTCGACCCGCACAAGGTCGCCGACACCAGCATCGCGTTCAAGGACATAGCCGCCGAGGCGCGCAGCGCGTAGCGCAGTCCCCGGCGTTCACTCCAGGGTGAACTGCAACTGGCGGCGGCCGGTGAAATCGCCCGCGCTGGCATCTACCGGCGAGAACTCTTCACGGAACGCGCCGGCCGCCTCGGCAAAGGCCCCGGTACCGAGCGCGAAACCGGCCGCTTCGCGCCCCGGCAGGGGGGACAGCGCGTAACGCACCGCCGTCGGGCGCAAGCCGCGGCCGCGCAGGGCCGACCACAGCCCGTCGCGCAGGGGTGGCCAGAGATTCTCGGAGCCGGAAAGCAGAACGCTTCCCATGCCCGGCCACACGATGTTCCACTGCGTCACGATCCCGAAGCGGGCCCTGAGCAGCGAATTCTCCTCGGCGAGGGCCGAGAGGCGCACGCCGAGTGCCGCGGGCAGTTCGGTGTCACCGGTGAGCAGCACCGCTTCGGCGCGGGCAAGGCGGACGCCGCGCTCCGTGGCCACCCGCCCGGCATCCGACGGAACGGACAGCCCCAGCAGCCCGCCGGGCGTCAGCGGGAAACCGGCAAACCGCCCGCCGCTCTCCCAGCCGAGCGTGCGCACGGCCCCCGACAGCCCGACCGGCGGCGGGTGGAACCACACGATCGGGTTGAGCGAGAGCAGGCCGACCCCGAGCAACACGACAACACCGAGACAGGCGATTATGGTCACGACACGCAACAGAGCGCCGCCGCCAGGCGCGTGGCGAGCGTGATGCGGCCGCGAGTGATGCCGTCCGCATCGATTTCCTCGAGGTCCCAGGTCTCCTCGAAACTGCCCTGCAGTCCCTCGAACTCATCGGTGCCGCGCAGGATCCGCCCACCGTGGCCGCCTGTGGCAGCGGCGGTAATGCGCTGGCGCGAACCCCGCGACCAGAACCCTGCACTGTCGTCGGCGGCCGGGACCAGGCCGGCACGGGCGGGGTGCGGGCGTGGGGCGACATCAGGTCCGTTACGCTGGGTCAGGAACAAGGCCCCGCGGCTCGGGACGAGCAGTATCCAGTCGCTGCCCTGGACGTTTCCTTCGCCGGCAAGCATCCGCGACGAGGTGCTCCGGCTGGCAAGCCCGACGACGTTGCCGGCGATATCACGGAGCCGGAATACCTCGACGCTCGCGCTGACGACGCCATTCGCGGCGAGCGCGACTGCGGCACCGGCCTGGACCATGCCGCTCTCGGCCTCGAGCGCCACGCGGTCCTGGGGCCATTGGATGACGAAGCGCTCCTCGCGGCCGCCGTCTGCAACCACGCTTATCTCGGATCGATAGCGTTCATGACGAGGCAGCGGCCACAGCCCGGCTGCGAAGACGACCAGGAGTGCACCTGCCAGCACTGAGCCGAAAAAAAGGCGCGCCAAGAGCCTGACAACCCCACGCGAATTCCCGTGAGACCGATACTAAATGACCGCCCGTGGGCACCACAACCGGCAGGACCGCCGCTACCGCCGGTCAGTCGTAGTAGGCGGCGAGGTACTGGTCGAGCGTCAGCGTGTCGTGCTCTTCAATCCAGCACTGCCGATCGAGCGATGCCAGCGCCTCTTCCTCGAGCAGGCGGAAATGCTGGTTCGCGCTCTGCGGCAGGGCCTGGAAGTCCCGGCGGTATCCCCGCGCGAGCGCGAGACCGAACTCGTCGAGCGACTGCCCCGAGGCGGCCAGCTCGCGGAGCATCCGCGCCGACGGCGTGCAATCCGGCTCCTCGATGCCCGCGGCACACTCCCGCAGCACCTCCCGGTACGGGGACCCGGCGCCGGCGTCGAGCAACTCGGCGACGGCCTGCATCCCGAGCAGGATCGAGCCTGCCCAGTCGCGCAGTGAGACGTCCTTCCCGTGGCGGCGCAAGAGCAGTTCCGGCTCGCGTCCGCGCCGGGCTACCAGGCCGTGGTTGTGGCTGATCTCCGCCTGCTCCGAGGCGTCGGCCGGCGGGCTGTCGGCGAGCAGGCAATACAGCAAAAAGGCCTCGCAGAACAGCAAGCGCGAGCGGTCGACCCCCACCGGGGCGAACGGATCGAGATCGAGCGCCCGCAGCTCGACATACTCGACACCGCCGCGGCCGAGAGCCGTCGTCGGCCGCTCTCCGCTCAACGCCGAACGCTTCGGCCGGATGGTGCTGTAGTACTCATTCTCTATCTGGAGCTGGTTCGCGTTGAGTTGCCGATACTCGCCGTCGACCTGCACCCCGATCCGCTCGTAGGCCGGATGCCGCGTGCGGATCGCCTGCGTGAGGTCACTGATGTATTCCTCCAGACTGTTGGCCGAGACGCTGATCTTCGCCTGGACCGCATTCTTGTAGCCGATATCGCTCATCCGCAGCGAGGTCGCGTGCGGCGCGTAATAGCTGCCGCCGTCGAGTTCCTCGAGCCCTGATGCGCCGGCCGGCAGATAACTGCGGCAGACGGCGGGCGAGGCGCCGAAGAGATACAGGAGGAGCCAATCGAGGCGCCGCACGTTGCGTACCAGCGCGAGATAGGCTCCCGACTTGAATTCGCCCGACTCGCCGTCGACGCTCTCGATCTCGGCGTATACGGGCCAGAAAGTTTCCGGAACCGAGTAGTTGAAATGCACCCCCGCGATCGCCTGCATGTAGCGGCCATAGCGGTGGCCGAGGCCCCGGCGATAGATGGTTTTCATCATCCCGATATTGGACGTGCCGTACCGGGCAATGGCGATATCACTCTCCGCGCGCAGCCGGCAGGGCATCGACAGTGGCCAGAGCAACTCATCGCCCATGGCGGAATAAGTGAACTGGTGGACGTCGGCGAGAAACTGGAGTGTTTCGCGGGCCGTGCATTCGGGCGGCGTGATGAACTCGATCAACGCCTCGGAATAGTCGGTGGTGATGAACCGGTTCGTCAGGGCGGAGCCAAGTGTCGCCGGGTGGTCCGTCGCGGCAATATGACCCCCGGGCGTGACCCGCAGGCACTCCTTCTCGACGCCCCGCAGCCCGCCCCGCAACAGGGCCCGATCGCCCCGTTCGGAGATCTGCCGCAGCCTTCTGTCGAATCGAGATTTCACCTGGCACCCTGGCGCGCTCGTGGAGCAGCGCCCGGTAGCGTACACGTCCGAGCTGCCGGGCCGAAACAATTCTGCCCGGGCGTGGGGAACCATGGCGCGGGCCGGGGGGTCAATGGCGTTAGAGGCGTATCGAATCGCCATCGCATCGGACGACGCCCATGTCCCGTTTATCCCGCCTGTCGCTCGTGGTACTGGGCCTGCTGCTTGCAGGGCCGGCACTCGCCTTGCGCTGCCAGAGCAAACTGGTGAGCGAAGGTGACCCGCAGGCCAAGGTCCTGCGCTTCTGCGGCGAACCGACCTCCGTGCAACAGCGCGTCATTTACAGGAGCGGCATAGCCCGGAGCTCCGGTCGCGGTGACTGGCTCCGGCATGGCAACGCGGAGATCGGCGTGTACCGGGATGAACTGCTCGTTCACCAGCGCTCGGTGGTCGAAGTGCTGGTGGACGAATGGATCTACAACTTCGGGCCGCGCAAGCTCATGCGCAGGATACGTTTCGAGAATGGCCTGGTGACGGCGGTCGAACCGCTCGGTTACGGCTATCTCGAGGACTGACCCACCTCGCCACCGGCTGCGAAGGCCTGCGCCAGGTAGCCATCGAGCCAGCTACGCAGTCGGTAGTCCGCGATGAAAGCGCAATGCCCGCCGTGGAGGGTGCGCCGGATACGCAGTGCAGGCGGACGCGCCAGCGCATGCGCGTCACGTACGGGTATGACCGGATCGTCCTCGGCCAACAGGATCTCCGCAGGGACCGCGAGGCCTGCGAGCCGCTCGCCTGTTATCGCGTAACCGCGCAGGTAGGTCTCGAGGTCGGGAAAAGCCGCGTAGCGACAGGCGAAGTACTCGGTCATCGCTTCGAGCGTACGGAACCGGCGCAGGCGGCCGAAATCATAAAGGCCTGGAAAAGCCGCGCGCTTGCGCTCGAGCGAGCGTCGCCACCGGCGCAGGAAGTACCACCGGTAGTGAGGCAGGCCGTCGTCGAGCGCCCGCAGCGTCGAGCGCGGGTCGAGTACCGGGCATACCGCGACGACCCGCTCGATGCGCAGCCCCGTACCGGCCGCCGCAGCCGCGACCCGCAGCGCAAAATTGCCGCCGAGGGAGAACCCGCCGAGAAAAAGCCGCTCATCGGGAAACCGTCTCTGCAGCGCCGCAACGGCATCCTGCACTTCCGCGAGCCGGCAGGAATGAAACAGCCCCTCGTTGAGATGCTGCGAACCACCGTGGTCGCGCAGGTTCAGGCGCACGACCCGGTAGCCCTCGCGGTGCAGGCGGTGCGCCGCCGACAGCATGTACACCGACTCGGCGCTGCCCTCCCAGCCATGGATCAGCACGGCCATCCTGCCGGGGCCTCGCGGCGGCGGCGTGTGCCGACAGAGAAGCCTTACCCCCGCGCCGCAATCGATGATCTCCGCGACACTTGCCCCCAGCTGCGGCTGCACCTCCCGGCGCACCCAGGCATCGCGCAGCGGGAGACTCGCCAGCAGGGATTGCAGGTGCGGCCCCTCGAGAAATCGCGGCGCGCGGTACTCCGGCACGGTGACGTCGTCAGCCGCCCGCCCCGTCCGGCAACAGCGTCACCGTGACGCGGTTGTTCTGCCGCGCGTATGCATTCCATTCGCCCGCGCTCAGGCCTTGCGGGCCGGCCGGATAGGGGACGGCCGGCATGGCGTTGCCGTGCGGAACGATCTCGATGCGGATGGCCGGGTCGCCGAGGCGCGCGCCGATGAAATTGGCGAAGGCTACGGACTCCCGCGCAGACGCCCGCCGCGCCTCCTCGGCGGACAGCCCGATGCGCTCGCAGCGCTCTGCCGGCTCGGCATCGTCGGCCAGCACCGGCGGCTCACCGGCCGGCAGCGCGGCGTAGCAGAAGTCCCCGACATGACTGTCCAGGCGCACGGTGCCGGTGAAGCCGGCCTCGGCCAGCCGTTCCAGCAGGCCCTTGACGACCTCGAGCCGCTGGTCGCCGAACGGCTCCCCCCCGGCCGGGTAGGTCGCCGACTGGTTGACGCCCCATTCGAGCGCCGCGATGAGTTCGGCGTAGCGACTCGTGAACTCATCACGGGCACGGGACAGCTGCCGTGCCGTATCGGCCGCGGCGGTGGTGGCAACGGAGCGCCGGGCGCTGAGCGAGGCCATCAGGCCCACATTCTGATCGACGGCGGCCTGCCACTTGCGCTGGGTCTCCAGGTGCAGCCAGAAAAACACCCCGGCGAGCATGGTCAGCGCGCCGACCAGCAGCGTCGTCCACGGGGAACGCGCGCGCGCCGCCGAGGGCGCCGGTGTCGACTCCTCGCTTGCGCGAACCTGGGTTTGTTCGCGCAGCACACGCGCCACCGTGGCTTCCACGTCGGTGCGGATCTCCGCCCCATGGTGCTCGAACATTTCCTGCAGCCAGCGATTGAGATCGCTCCAGTCGCGGCTGTTGATCTCCGCGCCGAAATCCTTGCCCGGCGGCGGCATGGACTCGCCCGGTGCCGTTGCCGCGGCAAGTCCTGACGCGTCCGCATCGATGAGGTGCAGGGAGCGCAGCACGTCGGTGACCTCCACCGGCTTGATCTGCTTCGGGAGCACACCGACGGCGCCGAGGGCGCGGGCCTGGCCGACGTACAACTCCCCCTCCTGCGAGGTGTACATCATGATCGGAATGGTCGCCGTGGCCGGGTTGCTCTTGATGGCCTGCACGGCCTGCAGGCCATCCATGCCCGGCATGTTGTGATCCATGAAAATCACGTCCGGCCGGCTGTGCCTCAGGTATTCCAGCGCCGCCTCGGCGGAGGCCGCGGTTTCCACCCGCAACCGGTTGGCAGACAGGACATTGCCGAGCACCTGCCGGGCGGTTCTGCTGTCATCGACGATCAGGGCACACTTGGGCGCCATAGTGCGGTTGAGCCGCGCTCCAGGGGTGGTGATGCAAGGGTGATTGTAGCGGCGCAGGCCGGAAAAACAGCGCCTGCTTCACATCCAGGAGTCCGGGCGGCAGAAGCCGAATGGGCTGCGACGCCCAGACTCCCAGGAGATACCCCGCGAGCCCCCTGTTAGAATCCGCCCATGCGCGGGCCTGCGGCATCCCGCCCCAACAACAACGACATCCGCCCCGGACGGTTCAGCAGACCGGTCATGAAACCCCTCAGCCTCGTCCCGAAGTACCTGCTGATCAGCGTGCTGATATCCACGGCAGCGGTCGCCGTGACGACGGTAACGCTGTACCTCACCTTCCGCTCTTCGCTCGAATCGGCCCTCGCCGCGACCAGCCGGGCCCACGAGGAACGTGCGCAGGAGGCCACGCGGAGTCACGCGCTGGCGACGACCCTGGCCATCGCCGCCCGCCTGGCCGAGCCTGCCGCTGGCGACGGGCGCGAGGACCGGGATCGCATGCTGTCACGGGCGATCGAGCTCGACGGTGCGGCCCTGATCGTCGTGCTCGATGCCGAGGGCGCGCCGACCGGGCACGCGGGTGACATCGGGCGGCTGGGCGCAGTCCGCGCCACCCCGGTCGGGACGACGATGAACATGGGCGGCAGCATCATCGCCCGGTTGCCGCTCGCGGATCCGGCGCAGCCCGGCGGCACGGTCGGACAGGTATTCGATACCGCCCCGATCGCGGCCGACACCGAGTCGCTGCGCGATCTGCTCGCCAGGGCGCGCGCCGAGTACGGTCGGCGCAGCCTGCTCACCGGCGCGCTCATCGCGCTCGCCATCGTCGCCGGGGCCGTGCTGCTTCTCGTGATGTTCGCATTCCGCCAGGTGCGCGACATTCGCCGGCTGATCGACGGCGTGCAGCGCCTCACCGGCGGCAATTACGATGCAACGCTTGCTCTTCGCCGCAGCGACGAAATCGGCCAGCTCGCCGGTGCCTTCGATCAACTGCGGGAAACACTTCGCACGACCACCATCTCCCGGGACTACCTCGACCGCGTGCTCGGCAGCATGAACGAGGCGCTGATCCTCACCGACCCGGACGGGCGCATCAGGCGCATCAACCAGGCCGCGGCCCGGCTGCTCGAGACCGAGGAGACGGACTACATCGGGAAAACGGTCAACGAGGTAATCGCTCCGGACCGGCGCGAAGCCTTCCGCCTGGAAGACTCCGCATCGACGGCACAGGAAAGCACGTTGCTGTCGAAAGCCGGGGTCGAGATTCCCGTCTCCTTCACCATCTCCGCGATCCACGATGCTAGGGAGGATGCGCGCGGCTTCATCATCGCCGCCCGCAACATCGCCGAGCGCAAGATGGCCGAACAGCGCATACGCTATCTCGCCAGGATCGACGCGCTCACCAAGGTGCCGAACCGCATGCAGTTCCAGCACCTGCTGCAGAGGGCGATCGCGCGCGCCAGCCGTACCGGCAGACGCTTCGCCCTGCTCTATCTCGACGTCGACCGTTTCAAGGACATCAACGACATCTATGGTCACGCCGGTGGCGACACCTGCCTCGAGACCCTGACCGATCGGCTGCGGCATTTCCTGCCCGACAGGGCGGTCATCGGCCGCTTTGCGGGGGACGAGTTCGGCATCATCCTCGACGATCTCGACCGCTCCGGCGCCCAGACCCAGCAATTGGCACAACGCTGTCGCGATATCCTGCGAGAGCTGGCGCAGCCTATACCGTTCCGGGGCCAGCACATCCACATGACCGCCAGCGTCGGTGTCGCCGTGTACCCGGTGGATGCCAACAACGTCATCGACCTCGTGCGCAGCGCGGACTCCGCCCTGTATCACGCCAAACACAGTGGCGGCGACACGCTCGAGTTCTTCGACCCGGCCATGAACGCCGCCGCCACGGAGAGGCTGATGCTGAAGAGCAAGCTGCGCCGCGCGTACGAACGCGAGGAGTTGCTGGTGCACTATCAGCCGAAGGTGGATGTGCGCACCGGCCGCATCGCCGGCGCCGAAGCGCTGGTCCGCTGGGAAATGTCCGAGCGCGGCATCGTCATGCCCTCGGAATTCATCCCGCTCGCCGAGGAAAGCAACCTGATCCTCGATATCGGCGAGTGGGTGCTCGACCGCGTCTGCCAGGACTTCAGCACCTGGCAGAAACAGAGGCTGTTCCCCGGCAAGGTGTCGCTGAACCTCTCGCTCAAGCAGCTGCGGCAACCGAACTTCAGCGGACGGGTGGCGGAGATCTTCCGCCGCCACGGGGTGCCGCCGGCAAGCCTCGAGCTGGAGATCACGGAGAGCACGCTGATGGAGAATGCCGAGCGCACCGTACGCATACTCGACGAGCTCTACAACATGGGATTGTCGCTGGCCATCGACGATTTCGGTACCGGTTACTCCTCGCTGAGCGCCCTGCAGAAGTTCCCGATCACGACGCTGAAGATCGACCAGTCCTTCGTGCGCGACGCCGCAACCGACGCCGACGACGCCATCATCGTCAACACCATCATCCAGATGGGGCACGGCCTGAACCTCGACGTCATCGCCGAAGGAGTGGAGTTCCCGAGCCAGCTCCGCTTCCTGCGCTCGGCAGGCTGCGACTTCGTGCAGGGGCTGCTGTTCGGCTACCCGATGAGCGCCCCGGAATTCATGGCCCTGCTCGCTTCACAGCAGCAGGGCACGGCCGCCTTCAAGGCCATGTTCGCCTGATCCGGCCCTTGCTGCGCACTGGCGTCAACTGGAAGATCTCGACGACTCGGTGCCAGCGCCGGACCGAATTCGGCATAATCCGGGCAGGCAAAGCCCCCCGCGACACAGAAAGGCTCCTGACGCGATGATCAGACGTACCTGCTCCCTGCTCGTGCTCCTTGCAGCCGGTGCGCTGCAACCCGCCCACGCCGCCTGCGAGTACCCCGCCGCGCTCGACATCCCGGATGGCAGCACGGCGTCCGAGGCGCAGATGAAAGCCGCCAACCAGGCGGTCAAGGACTACATGGCCGCCGTCGAGAGTTACCTGGCCTGCCTCGACGACGAGGAGAAGGCGCTCGGCGACGCCGTCACCGCGGAGCAGAAAAGCGTGCACACCGCGCGGCACAACGCGGCCGTCGATGCGCTCAACACGGTGGCCACCCGCTACAACGAGCAGGTCAAGATCTACAAGAGCCGGGCAAAGTAACCGCGGTATGCCCGCGGCCGGCTCACCGGGCCCCAGCCCTGCGCGCAAGTGCGCATCCCCTGCGTTTTCAGCCGGTGTTAGAATCGCCGCCCCTCCGGCGGCTCGGTAGCCGCCGGCCCGATCCGATCCACTTGCAACAGGAAGGCCTCCCATGACCCAAGCCGCCAGAGTCGCCATCACGGGCGCCGCCGGCCAGATTGGTTACCAGCTTGCGTTTCGCATCGCCTCCGGACAGCTGCTCGGCTCCAGCCACCCCGTGATTCTGCAGCTGCTGGAGATTCCGCCGGCCCTGAACGCGCTCAAGGGCGTAGTGATGGAACTGGAGGACTGCGCCTTCCCGGCGCTGCAGGCCGTGGTGGCGACGGACAAGCCCGAGGAAGCCTTCCGCGATGTCGACTACGCACTGCTCGTGGGAGCGAAGCCGCGGGGCCCGGGCATGGAGCGCGCCGATCTCCTGAAGGAGAACGCCCGTATTTTCTCTGTCCAGGGCAAGGCACTGAACGAGCATGCCAACCGCCAGGCGCGCATACTCGTGGTCGGCAACCCCGCCAACACCAACGCGCTGATCGCCCAGAGGAACGCGCCCGACCTCAATCCCGCGCATTTCACTGCCATGACGCGCCTGGACCACAATCGCGCCCTCGCCCAGCTTGCCGCCAGGACCGGCACGCACGTCACCCAGATCAAGCGGATGACGATCTGGGGCAATCACTCGGCGACCCAGTACCCGGACATCAGCCACGCGGTCGTGAATGATCGCGCCGCCAGGGACCTGGTGGACCAGGACTGGCTCACCAACACGTTCATCCCGACCGTCCAGCAGCGTGGTGCCGCGATCATCAAGGCGCGTGGCCTGTCGAGCGCGGCCTCGGCCGCCTCGGCGGCGATCGATCACGTCCGCGACTGGGCCCTCGGCACGCCGGGCGACGACTGGGTCAGCATGGCCGTGCCCGCCGACGGCAGCTACGGCATCAAGGAGGGCGTCATCTACTCCTTCCCCTGCCGCTGCGCCAAGGGCAAGTACGAGATCGTGCAGGGCCTGCCCGTCTCGGATTTCAGCCGCGGCCGCATGGACGCTACCGACAAGGAGCTGCGCGAGGAGCGCGACGCGATCGCCGAGCTGCTGCCGCGCTGATCGATCGGCGGTCAACCGCATCCCCGCGCTCCGCGGCGCGGGGGTCGCGTCCTCTCATCGCCGCGCCCCCGGATTCCGCTATATTGAGCCATGTCCGGCCGATCCGGCCCGAGTGGAGGACTTCGCCGTGCTCGACTTCCTCAGCTGGCTGTTCTGGACAGCCTCCCTGTGCGCCATCGGGCTCGCGCTCGCCTACCGGCGGGTGGACCTGCGCACCGCGACCGCGACACTCGGCCTCGCGCTGGTCGCCTATTTCGTGCTCTCCGGTTCGTACTGGCCATGGATGCTGCTGCTGGCGGCAGCGTGGGTCGCCCTTGCGGCCCTCAATTTCTCCGAGTTCCGGCGGGAACGCATAACCGCACCGCTGCTGCGCTTCTACAGGACCCTGGTACCACAGCTCTCCGCGACGGAGCGCGAGGCGCTGGAAGCAGGCACGGTGTGGTGGGACGGGGAACTGTTCACGGGCCTGCCCGACTGGTCGAAGCTCGCTGCCTTGCCGCCACCGCAGCTCTCCGAAGAGGAACGCGCGTTCCTGGACGGTCCGACCCAGGAACTCTGCCGGCGACTCGACGACTGGGAGATCACGCACGAACTCGGCGACATACCGCGCGACATCTGGGAGTTCATCATCGAGAAGCAGTTCTTCGCGATGATCATTCCCCGGCGCTACGGGGGGCTGGAGTTTTCGCCTCTCGCCGTAGCCAGCGTGCTCGCCAAGCTCGCCAGCCGCAGCGCGCTCGTCGCCTCGACCGTCGGCGTGCCGAATTCGCTCGGGCCGGGAGAGCTGCTCCTGCACTACGGCACCGAAGCGCAGAAGGACCACTACCTGCCAAGGCTCGCCCGCGGCGAAGAAATCCCCTGCTTCGCGCTGACCAGCCCGCGGGTGGGCTCGGATGCGGCTTCCATTCTCGATACCGGCGTCGTCTGTCGCGACCTGTTCGAAGGCGAGGAAATCGTCGGTATCCGGCTCAACTGGGACAAGCGCTACATCACGCTGGCGCCGATTGCCACGGTGCTCGGCCTCGCCTTCAAGCTGTACGACCCGGAACACCTGATCGGCGACCAGGACGAGTACGGCATCACCGCGGCGCTGATTCCGACCAACCTGCCCGGCATCGAGATCGGCCGCCGGCACTTCCCCATCAACGTCCCGTTCCAGAACGGCCCGACGCGAGGCCGGGACGTGTTCGTGCCCCTCGACTACATCATCGGCGGCCGGGAACGGGCGGGGCAAGGCTGGCGCATGCTGATGGAGCAACTTTCCGCGGGCCGTGGCGTCGTGCTCCCGGCCAACGCCATGGGCGGGGCCCGGGCGGCGAGCTTCGCGACCGGCGCCTATGCCCGCATCCGCCGCCAGTTCAACCTGCCGATCGCGCAGTTCGAGGGCGTGGGCGAGGCGCTCGCCCGCATCGCCGGCAATACCTACATCATCAACGCTGCCGTCGCCGTCACCACCACGGTTCTCGGCCGGGGCGAGAAGCCTGCCGTCCCCTCGGCCATTCTGAAGTACCACTGCACGGAACTCGCGCGGCGGATCTCCAATGACGCCATGGACATCCACGGCGGCAAGGCGATCATGCTGGGGCCGAAGAACTACCTCGCCCGCAATTACCAGATCCTGCCGGTCGCCATCACGGTCGAGGGCGCGAACATTCTCACGCGCAGCCTCATCATCTTCGGCCAGGGGGCCGTGCGCTGCCACCCGTTCGTGCTGAAGGAAATGGAAGCGGCCAGGGCGCAGGATTTCGAGCGGGCGCTGGCCGATTTCGACCGGCACCTGTTCGGCCACATCGGCTATGCGGTCAGCAACGCCGCCCGTTCTTTCTGGCTGGCGTTGACGCACGCCCGCTATACCAGCGTGCCGGTGAGCGGCCCCACCGAGCGCTATTACCAGCACATCAACCGCTTCAGCGCGGCCTTCGCGCTTGCCGCGGATGTCGCGATGCTGACGCTGGGGGGATCGCTCAAGCGGCGCGAGCAGCTATCGGCGCGACTCGGCGACGTCTTCAGCGCCATGTACCTGTCGAGCATGGTACTCAAGCATTACGAGAACCAGGGACAGCCGGAGGCCGACCTGCCGCTGGTCGAGTGGGCCTGCCGCAGCCTGCTTTACCAGGCCCAGGAACAGTTGCACGGCTTCCTGCGCAACCTGCCGGACCGCCGGGTGGCGATCGCCCTGCGCGCGCTGATTTTTCCTCGCGGCCGCATGTACTTTGCGCCGCCCGATGAACTCGGCCAGCGGATCGTCGCGCTGCTGAGCCGTCCGACCGAGACCCGCGAGCGGCTGTGCGCGGGCATCTACACGGCAGATGATCCCGGCAGCCCGCTCGGCGCCCTGCAGCGAGCGCTGGTGCGCGCCGAAGCGCTGTTACCGATCGAGGAGCGCATCCGCGATGCGATCCGCAGCGGGCTGATCACCGAGGAGCATCCACTGCAGGCGATCGAGTCGGCGGAACGCCAGGGCATCATCAACTCCAGCGAGGCCGAGGAGATGCGGCGCCAGGATGCGCTGGTGCTGGAAATCACCGGGGTCGACGACTTCGACCCCGCGGAGATCGGCCGGGCCACGACGGACGCCTGAGCGCAAACCGGCTCGCGGCTTCTACCTGCGGAGCCCCGGGGCGGAGAGAGATGCCCGATGCCGCTACGCCGGAACCGGGGGCTAGTATGGCGTTAACGGTCTGCGATGGTCGGACCGCCCGGAGGTGGGGGTCTCCGCCCAAAGCGAGTGTTGATGAACGAGGGCGGGAGCGACGGCGGAGACCTCCCGC
>JAKLLP010000080.1 GCA_023150055.1 Gammaproteobacteria bacterium
ACGAAGGTGTTCACGACGCCCTGGAGCAGGGTCAGCGTGATCATGTCGCCGTTGGCGACATGGGATATCTCGTGACCGAGCACGGCCTCCACTTCGCGCCTGTCCATGCGCCGCAACAAACCGGTGCTGACCGCAACCAGTGCGCTGTCGCGCCGGGCGCCGGTCGCGAACGCATTGACGTCCGGCGCGTCGTAGATCGCCACCTCCGGCATACCGATACCCGCCTGTTGGGCCTGGCGCTGCACGGTTTCCAGCAACCAGGCCTCGGTGCTGTCTTGCGGCTGCGTGATGACACGCGCCCCGGTGCTGCGCTTGGCGATCCACTTCGACATGGCGAGCGAAATGAACGCGCCGCCGAAACCGAACACGGCGCAGAACCCGAGCAGCGCCTGAAAATTGATGCCGCCCTGCTGATCGAGCATCTGGTCCAGGCCGAGGAGGCGGGCCACCACCGAAAGCACCAGCAATACCGCAATGTTCGTCGCAATCAGCAGGAAGATACGTTTCACGTTCACGCTCCCGAATTGATTAGGCTCGGCATTGTTTGGGTGCGGCGCCCGGAAATTCAAGAGCAACCGCAGGAACCTCGCCCGTCTGCCCCGCGCCGTCGTTCGGCGACGTTGCGCGCGCCTGCGAATCAGCCTCGGCCCGCATGTCCTGCCCGCCGGATAACCCGGCTACTGCGCCGCGTCGTTTGGCGCGATACTGCGTCGCCCCTCGTCGCCATGGGTCCCGTTATGCCTCCCGATCGCCCCTCGTCTCACGCCAGAATCCTCTGGCGGATCAGCCCACTAATCTGCGCGACAGGACACCACGGCCTGCGACCAGGGAACCGCCCGGAGGTACAGGTCTGCGTCCAAAGCGAGTACCGTCGCGCGATGGGGGGCAGCGACGGCGCAGACCGCCAGCCGCACGGGCGGTCAGGGACAGCAAATCGTCTGTGAACCGCTGCAGCACATGAACGCGTCGCAGCAACATTCCCCTGAATCGCTGGCCCGCTTCTGGCAACCGCGGTATTGGCCGCTGTGGCTCGGCGTAGCAACGCTGCGTGCGCTCGTGATGCTCCCTTTCCGCGTCCAGCTGCGCATCGGCGCGCTCCTCGGCCGTCTGCTTTTTCTCGTGATGCCAGAACGTCGCCGGATCGCCGCGGTGAACCTGCGGCTATGCTTTCCGGAACTCTCCGAGGCCGAGCGCCATGGTCTGCTGCGCCGCCACTTCGCTTCACTCGGTATCGGTTTTTTCGAGCTCGGCAATGCCTGGTGGGCCAGCGACGAGCGCATCGCAAGCCTCGTGCGCTTCGAGGGGCTCGATCATCTCACCACGGCACTTGGCGCCGGGCGCGGTGCACTGGTCCTGAGCGGACATTTCTCCGGGAGCGAGTTGACCGGGCGTGCCGTGTGCTTGATGGTCCCTACGATTGGCGCCCTGTACCGACCCAACCGCAATGCACTCATCGATGAGCTGCTGCGGCGGGCGCGCTCCAGGGCGACACAGCTGACCATTCCGAAGGACAATGTGCGGAGCCTGCTGCGGGCCCTTAAACAGGGAATTGCCGTGTGGTACGCACCGGACCAGAGCTACCGGCGACAGCACAGCGTCCTCGTGCCGTTCTTCGGCGAACCGGCGATGACCAATGGCGCCTTGACGCCTATCGCCCGCCTCAGCAACTCGCCGGTCGTGCCCTACTTTCCGCGGCGACTGGCCGACGGCAGCGGCTACCAGGTGAAGTTTCTGCCGGCGCTGGAAAACTTCCCAAGCGGGGATACGGCAGTCGATGCCAGCCGCATCAACGCCCTCATCGAGGCGCATATCCGGGAGGCGCCGGAGCAGTACTACTGGGTGCATCGCCGCTTCAAGGGCCGGCCCGCCGGCTACCCGGATCCCTACGCGTCCGGCTGAGCCGCGTTCAGCAGGCGCTGGTTCCAGCGACGCCCCGATAACCGTCGAGTAGCGCCTGCCAGTTCCGATCGTCGAACCTTACCGCAGCATCCGCGCTGATCTTGCGCAGTGACCGGTGCAGCCGCCGCAGGTTGCGTCGCTGCCAGGCGCCGGGACCGGGCATGGTCCTGCCACGGTCGAAATCGAGCAGGAAGATCTCCTCGGCCGCGTTGATCTGCACGTTATGGGCATTGAGGTCGGCATGAAAAAACCCGGCACGATGAAACCGCCCGATGCAGCGGCCCACGGCTTCCCAGGTCGCCGCGGCGAGCACGCCCCGCGCGAGTCGCGTGGACAACGGCATGACCCCGGGCAGGCGCACCGTGATCAGGTCAGCGCTGTAGGTCACGCCCTGCCGCCGGTAACGCGCCGCGACAGGCCGCGGCGCGGGCAGTCCAGCCGCCTGTATCCGCGCGAGCAGTCGCCATTCGGCAAAGGCGCGCGTTCGCTTCTCGCCAACCCAGATGAAGCGATCATCCACGAACTGCGCGATGGCCCCGCCGCGATGGTAGTGCCGCAGTACCCAGTCCTGCCCCAGGCAGCGTATGAACAGCGTCGCCCCGCGGCCCCCGCCAAACCCGGGGGTCCGCTCCGCATCCGGCCAGCTGTCACGCTCGAACCAGACCCCATCGATTTGGCCGGTGAGAGAGCCATCGTATAGGATGACGCTCCCGTCCAGACGCTCTACCCGCTCTACGCAACGCATGGCGCTCTCATCCGGTCGATCGTCGGGGCAATGGCCGGACTCGATTTGCGTCATTCGGCTTTCAGCCATTGGTGATTGCTGCCACACGCTGCCCGTGCTGCGCACCTTGCAGGCGGCGTGGCCGCACACCCGGATCAGCTGGGTAATCGGCCGTGCGGAACACGAACTGATGAAAGGCGCGGATGGCCTCGAGTTTATCACCTTCGACAAGAACCAACCCCTGCGCAGCCTCGCCGCTGTCCGTGCGCATGTCCGCGGCCGGCACTACCCGATCCTCCTGCACATGCATGCCTCGATGCGCGCGAATCTCGCCAGCCGCATGGTGCGCGCCACCCGGCGCATCGGCTTCGACCGGCAGCGCGCCAGGGACTACCAGTGGCTGTTCACCAACGAGCGGATAGCGGTGCGCTCCGGCCAGCACGTGATGGATGGCCTGTTCGGATTCCTGGAGCACCTCGGTATCCGGGAGCGGCAGCTGCGTTGGGACATACCCCTGTCCCCTGCCGACCGTGACTTCGCGGCCAGGCATTCGCGGGGTCCGGGGCCGCTGGTCGTGATCAGTCCATGCAGCAGCCAGCGCCTGCGCAACTACCGCAACTGGCGAGTGGAGAACTACATCGCGCTCGGCGAATCGCTGCAGCGGCAGTATGGCGCGCAGCTGGTGCTCACCGGGGGGCCCACGCAGACCGAGCAGGCCTACGGATCGGCGATCGAGGCGGCCGTCTCGAAGCCGCTGACCAACCTGGTCGGGCGAACCACCCTGAAGCAGCTGCTGGCGCTTCTCGAGCGGGCGGATCTGCTGATCTGCCCCGACTCCGGGCCCGCTCACATGGCCACCGCGGTCCGGACGCCCGTCGTGGGGTTGTACGCCACCTCCAACCGTCACCGTACCGGCCCCTATTTCAGCCAGGACCTGGTGGTCGATGCCTACCCCGAGGCCGTGCGCCGCGAATTCGACGCGCCCGTGGCGCGTCTGCGCTTCGGCCAGCGAGTGCGCAACCCGGATGCGATGGACCTCATTCGCGTCGAGGACGTGATCGCCAGGGCCGGCCAGGTTCTGGAAAAACAGCGACAGTGGTAATTTTCACGGCGCTTGCGCCGATCAATTTTGCGAATGCCGCAGCCTGATTGCGGCGGAGACCGACCATGAACAACACCCCGCGCCGCCACCCGAACGTGGTCAACATCGCCGAGATCGAGGCGCGCGGATTTACCAGGGGCAGCCGCTTCGCGCTGCAGACCCGCCCGCTCGGGCGCGCCACCGGCGCGCGGGCGATCGGCTGCAGCCTCTACGAGGTGCCGCCGGGGCGTGCGGCGTTCCCGAACCACTATCACTGCGCGAACGAGGAATCGATCTATGTCCTCGAGGGTACCGGCACGCTCCAGGTGGGGCAGGAGCGGATCGACGTCGGCGCAGGTGACTACGCCACTTTTCCGACAGGACCGGAACATACGCATCAGCTCATCAACACGGGAAACGCGCCGCTGCGCTACCTGTGTTTCTCGACCATGCTGCCCACCGAGGTCGTCGGCTACCCGGACTCGAAAAAGGTCGGCGCTTTCGGCAGCCCGGGGGGCGGCCAGCCGCAGTGGCTGCGCGTGATGGTGCGCGAGGGCACGCTGCTCGATTACTACGACGGCGAGCTGTGAGCATCCGCAATACGCCCGCTCACTGGGGACTCGCAGCGCGTGCCCTGCACTGGCTGATGGCGTTCATGATCGCCGCCCAGGTACCGCTCGGTTTCTGGATGGTGGACGCCTACGACGCCTGGCTCGCTGGTTCGGGTGATGGCGACCTCGTCATGACGCTCTCCCGCATCCACAACACCATGGGCTTCCTGCTGCTGATCCTCGTCGCCGCACGTCTCGTCTGGCGGTTGCAGAACCCCACGCCCGACCTGCCGGCCGGGCTGGCGGCCTGGCAACGCATGACGGCCCGCGTGACGCATGGCCTGCTCTATGGGCTGCTCGTGGTCTTTCCGTTGACTGGATGGGCTGCGCTGTCCGCCTACGACGGCGAGTTTCCGATCTTTTTTTTCGGCTGGGACAATGTCTTCCGGATCGTCCCGCAAGCGACGGAGGGCTCGCCTTTCACCAGCGACCTGTTCGGAGAAATCCACGAGACCTGCTGGAAGATCGGCACCGTGGTGCTCGGTCTGCACGTGATCGGCGCCGTCTGGCACGAGCACGTGCGCCGGGACGGAGTGCTCACCCGCATGTGGCGCGGCTGAGGCAAAAAGCGCAACTTCAGGCCAGTTCGAGCACGATCACGCCGTCGTCGGACCAGGCCGAGACGCGGATCTGCACCTCCATCGCGGCCGCGTAGCCCATCAGCCGCGGCACCGTGTAGCGCTCGTGGATCTCCCGCTCCGTGAGGTCGAACTGACCGATGCGGCGCGACACCTCGAGAACGCGGCGGTAGGGAGAGATCCACGTACGCCGCCCCGGCTCCGCCCGGGTGTCGAGGACCAGCTGGTAGTGACAGGTGTTGTCATCGGTCAGGCCATTGAGCGCCTGCTCGCGATCACCGGTCTCGGCGATCAGCCTGGCGAGCCGGCGGTTGACCGGCGCCATCGTCGTCACGTCGTGGGCCACGAACTGGTCCCACAGGTCGTGATTCTTGGCGAACTGGAGCATGAGCAGGTGTGCCTTCACGAGGGCATCGTTGACCTCGTGGGCGTAGTGGCTGTGATTGCCGAGGGTGCGCAGCACCATGGCCACCGACAGGCCCAGTTCGGTCTCGCGGCCCGCCAGGCCGCTCGTGCATTCACCGGTCATCGAGAACCCGCAGGTCTACTGCACTCTCGGGACGGCCAGCTTTCCCAACGCGAGCACGACATCCCGACGATCGCCGGAGGCCTCGAACGCGATGTCGCCGCGTCGTACGACCAGCAAGGTAAAGCCATTGCCGGCCGAGCGCGGGCCGAGCCAGGCCTCGTCCCATAGCCCGTCGATCCTCTCGCCCTTTTCCTCCGCGCTCTCATAGGCGAGCAGCGCCTCGGCGAGTGCGGCCTCGTACACGCTCAACAGGTAGCTCTCCGTATCGTTGGGCATCTCGATGACGTACATGCAGGCCTTGCCGTTCCAGCTCGGCTCGGTCGCCAATGTTCCGCCGGCGACCGCGGCCACCTCCGCCGGCTTGACGATATCGCACATATTGAGACCGGACAGATCGCGCGTGGCCGCTGCCGTTGTGTTTTCCGGCGGCGGCGCTGCCGCAGGCGTCGACGGCGGCTGACTCTGTCCGCAGCCCGCCAGCGCGAATGCCGCAGCCAATACCAGGGCCGGGAAGCGGATCGGTTGCATAGGGATTACTCCGTCGCGAATGCCATGCCACGAGGCAGCAACAACCTTACTCCAGTCGCATGAAGCCCGCCAGCGAGCCCCGCCCGCGGGACGTGCTATCGTCGCTCGTCCGGCAACGTCCCAAAATGCCCGCGCCCATGGCCGACGAACTCAATACACAACCCCTCAGCGAGCGGCTGCGCGCCGCACTCATGCAGGTCATCGCTCCCGAGGTCGGCATGAATATCGTCGACCTGGGCCTGGTCTACGAACTGCGCGTTGCGGGCGAGCAGATCGAGGCCGATATCACCATGACGACGCCCTCCTGCCCGATGGGCTCGATGATCCTCGACGAAGTCGGCCGCGTGCTTTCCGCCGCAGCACCCGCGGGCGCGAAAGTTCAGGTTCATCTGGTGTGGGACCCGCCCTGGGATCCGTCCATGATGAGCGAGCGGGCGCGGGCGCACTTCGGCTGGGGATGAGCGCCGACCTGCCACGGCCCTGGCGGGCGCCAATGCTGGTGCTGGCGATGCTGTCGCTTGCCGGCGGTGTCCTTGCGGGACTCCTGCGCATGGGATGGCAGGCACCGTCACCCGGCGCGGCCTCGGTGATGGCGCACGGGCCGCTCATGATCGGCGCATTCTTCGGAGCCGTGATCAGCCTGGAGCGCGCCGTGGCACTCGGCACCCTCTGGGCGTACCTGGCGCCGCTGCTCGCCGGCCTGGGCGGCCTTGCCATGCTCACGGGTGCGGGCGCGGCGCCCGCGGCAGCGCTGCTTGGCGCCGGCAGCCTGGTCATGGTGCTGGCCTCGTTGCGGATATGGCAACGCCAGCGTGCCCTGCACACCGTCACGCTGCTGCTCGGCGCGGCCGCGTGGCTTGCCGGCAATGGCGCATGGCTTGCCGGTGCCGCGGTTGCCGATGTCGTGCCGTTGTGGATGAGTTTTCTCGTGCTCACCATCGCCGGCGAGCGGCTGGAACTGTCGCGCTTCCTGCCGCCTTCGCCGCTCGCGCGTGCGGCGTTCACCGTCATCGTGATCGCGCTTCTCATCGGCGCGTTGACGCCGGTGTCGACACTACCGGTGGCGCCGCTCGTGTTTGCCGCCTCGCTGCTGGCACTCGCCGCCTGGCTGCTGCGCCAGGACATCGCGCGGCGCACGGTGCGCGAGCGTGGGCTCACGCGGTTCATCGCGATCTGCCTGCTGAGCGGTTATGGCTGGCTTGCGCTCGGCGCCGTGATCCTGCTCATGAGCGGTGGCGTCAGCCCAGGCACGGCGGCCTACGACGCCGGACTGCATGCCGTCCTGCTCGGCTTCGTGTTCGCCATGGTATTCGGGCATGCGCCGATCATTTTCCCGGCGGTGCTCGGGTTGCGGCTGCCGTATTGGCCGCTGTTCTACGCGCCCTTGCTGGTGCTGCATCTGTCCGTGGCGATGCGCGTCGCCGGAACGATGCTGGGCGAGGCAGCGCTGCGGGCCGCGGGCGGCATGCTCAACGCTTTGGCGCTTGCGGCCTTCGTACTGGTGATGGTTGCCACGGCAATACGCGGGCACAGGACAGCGGCCCGATAGCGCCTGCAGCGGCTACACTTTCGATGGCATGGCCGAACGCAAGCGGAGGATCGAACATGGACAAAACAGGTGTTGCGCGTCACTGGTTGGCCGTAGTTGCTCTCGTCACCACGCCCTGCCTCGCCGGCGCTGACGACGGGGCGCTCCTCGACGAAGCTCGACGGGTCGCCGCCGCGGTGCCACCGCAGTTGCTCTCCGTACTGCAGCAGGAAATCCAGAAAGGCGGCTTCGAGGGGGCGATGGGCGCCTGCCGCGACTTCGCCCCGCAACTCGCGCGCAAGGCCTCGGCGGAGAGCGGCTGGGCCATTCGGCGGGTAAGCCTCAGGAACCGCAACCCGAAGGCGGTGCCGGACGAGTGGGAGCGCGCGGTACTGGTGGACTTCGACCGCCGCGCTGCTGCCGGTGAGAACCCCGCGAACCTCGAGCACGGAGCCCGGATCGACGAGCAGGGCACGTTGGTGTATCGCTACATGCGGGCGCTGCCGACGCAGGAACTTTGCCTCGCCTGCCACGGCAGTGCCGGGCGCATCAGTCCGGCGGTGCGATCCCGCCTGGCAGAGTTATACCCCGAAGACCGCGCCATCGGCTACGAGGTCGGCGATATCCGCGGTGCCCTCACGCTCCGACGACCGGTGCCCGCGCCGCAACCGCAATGACCACGCTGGTGCTCGGCTACGGGGAGATGGGCCGGGCGATGGAGTGCTTGCTGAAGGACCGCGTGCCGCTCGCCATCTGGGAGAAGTTTCCGCAGGGCGGTTTCCGCTCCGTCTCGCTCCGCGAGGCAGCGCGACAGGCCGAGATGGCGATCTTCTGCCTGCCGACCGCCGCGCACACCGCGGTCCTCGCCGATCTCGTCCCGCAGCTTGCCACAGGCTGTACCTGCCTCACTGTCGCCAAGGGGCTGGACGCCGCCGGACGGCCGGTCGCCGAAATACTGCGCGCGGCACTCGGCGAGCGTTTCCCTTACGGCACCTTGCATGGACCGATGATCGCCGAGGAAATCCTTGCCGGCCGGGGCGCATTTGCGCAGCTCGGCTACCGTGGCG
>JAKLLP010000081.1:0-4946 GCA_023150055.1 Gammaproteobacteria bacterium
AGGATGCGGCCCTGCGCGCGCGGCTGCAAGGCACGGGGGTCAGCGTGACGCGTACCGGTCCTAACGGCGAGCACATCACGCTGAACATGCCGGGCAACATCACCTTTGCGGTGAACAGCGCCGACATCAGCGCGGCTTTCTATCCCGTGCTCGACTCGGTCGGGCTGGTGTTGAACGAGTTCAAGCAGACCATGGTCGAGGTGGCGGGTCACACGGACAGCGACGGCAGCGACGCTTACAACCAGCAGTTGTCGGAGCGGCGGGCGGCGAGCGTGGTGGCCTATCTCGTCTCGCGGCAGGTGCAGGGCGACCGGTTCCTCACGGTCGGTGCCGGCGAGAGCCGGCCGATTGCGACCAATGCGACCCCCGAGGGCAAGGCGCAGAACCGCCGGGTGGAGATCACCATCGTACCGCTGACGAATTAAGCGAGTGTCGGCACTGAAGCGCCTCCCACAAGGTGCTGCCCGGCGCAGCGCTCAACGAAGCCCTGTGGGAGGGACTTCAGTCCCGACCCGGTGCGCGGTTACAGGTTGCCGTGCTGGTTCATGCCGCCTGCGCACCGGGCGGGGTTTACGCGCCTACGGCCACGCGGATCCTGTTCAGGGCCTGCTCTTCGATCTGCCGGACGCGTTCTGCGGAAATGCCGAAGCGGCGGGCAAGATCCTGCAGCGTTGCTTTCTTCTCCGACATCCAGCGCGCCTCGATGATCTCGCGGCTGCGCTCATCGAGCGTCAGCACGGCCGAGCCGAGCCGCGCGGTAGTGCTCTCCTGCCAGTCCTCGGCTTCCAGCGCTTCGGCGGGGTCCGCGTCCGCTGCCGGCAGGTACAGGGCGGGTGAACAGGCGCTGTCGTCGTCCTCGACGGGAGCGGGGTCGTAGGCGACATCGCGTCCGGCGAGCCGCTGCTCCATCTCGGTCACTTCACTGGCGGGTACGCCGAGATCCCCGGCGATCGCGTTGGTTTCCTCGGGGGAAAGCCAGCCGGAATTGCGCTTGGCGCTGCGCAGATTGAAGAAGAGCTTGCGCTGTGCCTTGGTGGTCGCCACGCGCACCAGCCGCCAGTTGCGCAGCACGAACTCGTGGATCTCGGAGCGGATCCAGTGCACCGCGAAGGAGATCAGCCTCACGCCGACCTTCGGATCGAAGCGCTTGACGGCTTTCATCAGGCCGACATTGCCTTCCTGGATCAGGTCGCCGAGCGGCAGGCCGTAGCCCATGTAACCCCGCGCGATGTGCACGACGAAGCGCAGGTGCGACAGCACCAAGTCCCGGGCTGCGTCGAGATCGTTGTCCTCGTGCAGCCGCCGCGCCAGCCGCTGCTCCTCGGCCCTGCTGAGCACCGGGATGGCGTTCACGGCCTGGATGTAGGCATCGAGACTGCCGACCGGGCCACTGACGACCAGATGACGGGGATCGGCTGCGGTGATTGCTGTGGTCATGGCGTGCTGAACCTCCCGCTGCAATATTAGCAGTCAAGCCATTGGAGTGCTAAACGGGCACGAGGTTCCCTGGGTTCGGAATTTTTTATTGATCACTAACAATGTGTTACACGCGGGGTTCGATGGCGGACAGGTGCCGCGCGACGGCTACCCAGGCGCCGGCCCAGCCCGCCAGCAAGCCACCACCGAAAACCAGCACGATAGTCGCAAGATCGACGCCAAATCCCGTAAATTGGCCGCCGTAAAGCGCCAATAGACGACTCAGGGGGCCACCCAGGAGCAGCAGGCCGAGCGACAGTACCACCACGGCCAGCAGCCCGCCGAGTATCCCGTACCAGGCGCCGATGTAGAGAAACGGCCGCCGCACGAAGGCATCGCTTGCCCCGAGGAGCTTGGAGACTTCTATCTCGCGGCGGCGATTCTGAATGTCCAGGCGGATCGTGTTGCCGACGATGACGATCACCGCGCCGGCGAGCAGGACGGCGGTAAACCACACGCCGCGGCGGACGAGGTCGAGGATGGCGGCCAGTCGTGACAGCCACTGGGTATCGAGCTGCACCAGGTCGACGTCGTCGCGGGCACTGAGTTCGCTGCGCAGCGCATCGAGATCGGTGGTGGTGGCCGCTGCGTCCGGGCGGATGACCAGGGTATGCGGCAAGGGGTTGTCCTCGAGCACTCTCAGCGCGTCACCGAAGGCCGGGTCGGCGCGGAAATCCGCCAATGCTTCATTGGCCGCGATGACCCGCACCTCCTCGATTACCGCCCGCTTGCCGAGCTCCTCGGCCAGCGCTTTCGCCTGTGCGAGCGTGGTGCCGGGCCGGAGGTAGACGGAAAAGTCGCGGATCTCCTGCCAGCTGCCTGCGAACCGCTGGGCGCCCTGCACGAGCACCTGCAGGCCGGCCGGCAGGGCGAGGGCGATACCGATTACCGCGATCGTGAGCGCGGTCGAGACCGGCTGACGGCTGAGCTGGCCGAGTGCGCCGAGCGCATTCTGCAGGTGCCGGACGAGGACGGCCTTCACCGCGATCGCACCCCTGCCGCGGGTTGCGGGGCCGCCACGCTGGTCTCCTCGCGCGCGAGCTCGCCCTGCGAAAGCACGACGTGGCGTCCGCCGATGCGCCCGGCGAGTGCCAGGTCATGCGTGGCAATCAGCATGGTGACCCCGACCTGGTTGAAGCGGCGGAACAACTGCATGATTTCCATGGAGAGCTCCCCGTCGAGGTTGCCGGTCGGCTCGTCGGCGATCAGCAGCCGCGGCCGGGCCACGACGGCGCGCGCGATGCCGACGCGCTGTTGCTCGCCAGCCGACAACGTGGCCGGGGACTGGCGTTCCTTGCCGAGCAGACCCACCTGGTCGAGCGCTGCCCGCACCCGCTTGTCGGTCTCGCGACGGGTCAGCCCGGCGATGACGAGCGGTAGCGCCACGTTGTCGAACGCGCTCCGATCTTCCAGCAGCTTGTGGTCCTGGAACACCATGCCGATCTGGCGGCGGTAGGCCGGGATGTCGCCGGATGGCAGGCGACCGATGTTGCGCCCATCGACCAGCAACTGGCCGCGCGTCGGCCGCTCGATGAGCGCAATGAGTTTCAGGATCGTGCTCTTGCCGGCGCCGGAGTGCCCGGTGAGGAAGATCATGTCGCCGGGATTGATGTCGAGCGAGACATCGCGCAGGGCCTCGCGGCCGCCCCGGTAGAGTTTGGTCACCCGATCGAGCTGGATCATTTTTCCGGCAACCGCGGCTCAACCGCCGGGCTGGACGAGCGCCGTGGCGAACTGCTCGGCGTCGAAGACGTCGAGGTCTGCGGCGTCTTCCCCCACACCGACGTAACGAAAGGGCACATCGAGCCGGTCGGCGATCGTGAGCAACACGCCGCCCTTGCCGCCGCCGTCGAGCTTGGTCATCGTGATCCCCGTCAGGCCGATGGCCTGGTGGAACTGCAGCGCCTGGTTGACGGCGTTCTGGCCGAGGCTCGCATCGAGCACCAGCATGCGTTCGTGCGGCGCGTGCGGGTCGAGCCTGCCCGCAACCCGCACGACCTTGGCGAGTTCCTGCATCAGGCCCGCCTGGTTGTGGAGCCGGCCTGCGGTATCGGCGAGGACGATGTCGATGCCGCGTGCCTCGGCGGCCTGCAGGGCGTCGTAAATGACAGCGGCGGAATCGGCGCCCGGCTGCTGCGCGACGACCGGCACGGCATTGCGTTCACCCCAGGCCTGGAGCTGTTCGATCGCCGCCGCCCGGTACGTGTCGCCGGCGGCAAGCATCACCTTGAGGCCTTCCGACTTGTAACGACGCGCCAGTTTGCCGATGGTCGTCGTCTTGCCCGAACCATTCACTCCGATCATCAGGACCAGGAACGGCTTGCCGCCGCGCGGAATCACCAGTGGCTTCGCGCGGGGCCGCAGCAGTTCGGCGAGTGTCTCGCGCAGCGCCGCGCGCGCCCCTTCGGCGTCCTGGACCGTGTCGCGGCCGAGCCGCTTGCGCAGGCCGGCGACGATGCGCTCGGCGGTCTCGATGCCGACATCGGCGAGCAGCAGCTGGTCCTCCAGCTCTGCAACGACGGTCTCGTCGAGCTTGCGCCCGGCGATCCAGTCGAGTGCGACGCCGAGGCCGAGACCACGGTGCAGTTTCTGTTTGAGGCGCTGAAAAAACCCGGCGCGCGGTGCGCTCCGGGCGGCGGAATCATCGACCATGGCTGGCATGTTACCCGCTCGCGGGCGCCCGATCACGGTCCCGGCGCGCTCGCGCCCTGCGTCGATCTGCTGCAACATCGCGCCATGGAACGACGCGATGGCCCCGGTGGGGAAGTGCGCATCATCGGCGGCGAATGGCGCGGCCGGCGCCTGCCGGTGCCGCCCGGTTCCGCGGTGCGGCCGAGCGGGGATCGCGTGCGCGAGACGCTGTTCAACTGGCTCGCGCCGGTGATCGGCGGCATGCGCGGTCTCGACCTGTTTGCCGGTACGGGCGTGCTCGGGCTGGAGGCGCTGTCACGAGGCGCGGCGGAAGTCTGCTTCGTGGAACGCGAACCGCGCATCGCGCAGGCCATCGAGGAGAGTCTGCGCAGGCTCGGCTGCGACCGGGGGCGCGTCGTGAGCGCCGATGCGCTGCGTTTTCTGGCCGGCACGCCGCAGCCGTTCGACCTCGTGTTCCTCGATCCGCCTTTCGGCAGCGTCGCCCCCGGCGATTTGTGTACACTCCTGCAGGCCGGCTGGCTCGCGCCACTGGCGCGCGTTTATCTCGAGTTGCCGCGCAGGGAGCCCGTGCCCGGCCTGCCGCCCGGGTGGACCGGGTTGCGGGAGAAGACGGCGGGCGGGGTGCGTTTCGCGCTGCTGCAGGCGCCGCCGGGCGAGGCGTCGGGCACCTGATAAGCCGGCCTCGGCAGCAGGATCGCAGGAGAACCTAACGTGCCAGTCGGCGCCATGTATCCCGGGACCTTTGACCCCTTCACCGCCGGGCACCACGACCTCGTGCGCCGTGCCGCCGGTATTTTCGATCGTGTCATCGTCGCTGT
>JAKLLP010000081.1:4956-8509 GCA_023150055.1 Gammaproteobacteria bacterium
CGCGGCGAGCCCGAACAAAGCGCCGCTGTTCTCCCTGGAAGAGCGCATGGGTCTCGCCCGGCAGGTTCTCGCCGACCTGCCCAACGTGTCGGTCGATGGCTACATGGGGCTCACGGTGGAATACGCGAGCGAGCACCGTCTGCAGGTAATCATCCGCGGCCTGCGCGCGGTGTCCGACTTCGAATACGAATTCCAGCTCGCCACCATGAACCGGCACCTGCAGACCGGCGTGGAAACGGTGTTCATGACACCGTCCGAGCAGTACACCTTCATCTCGTCCACGCTGGTGCGCGAGGTGGCCTCGCTCGGCGGTGATATCACCTCCTTCGTCCATCCGCTGGTCGCACGGGCGTTGCACCAGCGTTTCGACAGGAACTGAGCGCAAAATCCTGCGCATGTTGCCCAGCCCGCCCACCATAGGCCTGCGCCTCGGCCTCGCGGCAATCGTTGCCGCCCTCTGCGGGGCGGCGCAGGCAGGCCGGGCCCCGGGCGTGGCCGCCATTGCGGCCGCACATCCGCTCGCCATCGCCGCGGGCGAAGAAGCGCTCGGGGCCGGAGGCAACGCTTTCGATGCGGCCGTGGCGATCAGCGCGACGCTGGCGGTGGTCGAGCCTTACGCCTCCGGGCTCGGCGGCGGCGCGTTCTGGCTGTTGCACCGGGCCGAAGACGGGCGCGACGTGTTCATCGATGCGCGTGAAACGGCCCCCGGCGCGGCCCGGCCCGACATGTATCTCGACGCACAGGGCAAGGTGGTTCCGGGTCTTTCCCTCGACGGCCCGCTCGCGGCCGGCATTCCAGGGGAACCGGCCGGCCTGGTCCACATCGCGGAGCGCTATGGACGGCTGCCACTCGCGCGCACTCTCGCCCCGGCGATCCGCATCGCCGAGCAGGGTGTGCCGGTGCACACTCGCATGCAACTCGGGCTGCGATTTCGCCAGTCCGCGGCCCGCAACTCGCCAGCCTTCATGGCGGTGTTCTACCCCGGTGGGGAAGTGCCCACGCCCGGGGCGCTCATCCGCCAGCCCGACCTGGCGAAAACCCTGCGGCGTCTCGCCGAGCAGGGCTTCGACGGCTTCTATCGCGGCCCGACGGCCACGCGCCTGGTCGCGGGCGTGCGCGCTGCCGGCGGTATCTGGTCGGCGGAGGATCTCGCTTCTTACAAGGTCATCGAGCGCGACCCGGTGCGGGGCGTGTACCGCGGCGTCACGGTGATCTCCGCGCCGTTGCCCTCGGCCGGCGGCATCGGTCTCGTCAACATGCTGAATATCCTCGACGGCTTCGATCTTGCCACCCTGGATGGCGCGACGCGCAAGCACGTGGTCATCGAGGCCATGCGGCGCGCCTACCGCGACCGCGCCCTGTATCTCGGCGATCCCGCGTTCAGCCCGCCGCCGATCGAGCAGTTGCTGCATCCTTTCTACGCGGCGGGGCAACGCGCCTCCATCCGCCTCGATCGTGCAACGCCGAGCGCGGCGCTGCCGGCAGGCCCGTCCGACGGCAGCGAGGGCCGCGATACCACGCACTTCTCGGTACTCGACCGGGACGGCAACCGCGTGGCCGGGACGCTGTCCATCAATACCTGGTACGGGGCGGCCTTCATGCCGCCGGGAACGGGCGTGGTCCTGAACAACGAGATGGACGACTTCACCGTCCGGGAGGGCGTGGCGAACTGGTTCGAACTGATCGGCTCGACCGCGAATATCATCGAACCGGGCAAGCGCATGCTCTCCAGCATGAGTCCGACATTCCTGGAGTCGGAGCGCGGCGTGGCGATCCTCGGCACGCCCGGCGGCAGCCGCATCATCACCATGGTATTGCTGGCGGGGCTGGCATGGATCGACGGCGCCGACGCCGAGACCATGGTCAGCCTGAAGCGCTATCACCACCAGTTTCTGCCCGACACGGTTGCCTACGAGGAAGGCGCGCTGACTGCGGGGGAAATCAGCCAGCTCGAGGCCCGCGGGCACAAGCTCAGCCTGAGCCCGCGCGCGTTCGGCAACATGAACGTCGTCACCTGGGACTACGCGAACGGCAAGGTCGAGGCGGCGATGGACCCACGTGGCCGCGCCGAAGGCCGGGTCTATTAGCGCTGGCAGCGGGGACAGAAGTAGGTCGAACGCTGTCCCTGGACGAGGTGCCGGATGGGCGTCCCGCACTCCGGGCAGGGCAGGCCGGCGCGGTCGTAGACCCGCAGTTCGGCCGTGAAATAGCCAGGTTCCCCGTGGCCGTCGCGGAAGTCCCGCAGCGTGGTGCCGCCGCAGGCGACGGCGTCCTCCAGTACTTCGCGGATGCTGCGGGCAAGCCGCTCCATGTCGCTGCGGGAGATGCGACCTGCCGCCCGGCGCGGGTTGAGGCCCGCGCGGAATAGCGACTCGCTGGCGTAGATGTTGCCGACGCCGACCACGATCGCTGCATTCATGATGAAGGCCTTGATCGCGACCCGCCGGCCGCGCGCGCGCCGCCAGAGATGCTCACCGTCGAACTCGGGCTCGAGCGGCTCCGGCCCGAGTTCGGCCAGCAGCGGATGCCGCGCCGGGTCTTCGTCCGTCCAGAGCAGCGAGCCGAAGCGGCGCGGGTCGGTGAAGCGCACGCATTCGCCGTTCTCGAGCACGATGTCGTAGTGAGCATGCTTGCCCGGTGCCGTCACTGCCGGCAGGACGCGCAGGTTTCCCGACATGCCCAGGTGCAACAGCGCGGTTCCCGTGCGTGTCTGCAGTAGCAGGTACTTGCCCCGTCGCCGGACCTGCGTGACCACGTTGCCGGCGAAGTGCCGCTCCATCCCGGCTGGAATGGGCCAGCGCAGGCGCCGCTCGCGCACCAACAGGGTGCGGATGCGCCTGGTTTCCAGCCACGGCGCGATACCGCGTCGCGTGGTCTCGACCTCGGGTAGTTCCGGCATCGCCCTGTTGTAGCAGAGGAACGGGGTTCACGCAGGCTGCCGGTGGCGGCGCACCGCCGCAGCTGCAGCTTGGAGGGCCCTCGGCGCTGGGATATATTCCGCCGACCACTGGATCAATATGGACGGGTCGACGTGCTGAATTTCCTTGCTGATCATATAGATGGACTTCTCGGGCTGTCGGTCGGCGCCAAGGTGCTGGTCACCTTCGGCCTGATCCAGGTCTCGATGATGGCGGTGACGCTGTACCTGCATCGCGACCAGGCCCATCACGCGATCGAGCTGCACCCGGCGCTGCGACATTTCTTCCGGCTGTGGATCTGGCTGACCTCCGGAATGGTGACCCGTGAATGGGTCGCCGTGCATCGCAAGCATCATGCCTTCTGCGAAACCGCCGACGATCCCCACAGCCCGGTGACTCACGGGCTGCGCACGATCCTGCTGCGCGGTGCGGAGGTCTACCGGGCGGAGACGGCGCGAGCGGACACGCTCGAGAAGTACGGGCGCGGCACCCCGGACGACTGGCTCGAGCATCACCTGTACCGCTACGGCTTCATCGGCGTCTACCTGACCTTGTTCATCGACGTTGTGTTGTTCGGCGCCGCCGGCATCACGATGTTCGCTTTCCAGATGCTGGCCATGCCGCTCTTCGCGGCC
>JAKLLP010000082.1 GCA_023150055.1 Gammaproteobacteria bacterium
GTGTTCGACGATGGCGGCAGGATTCTTTACTTCCATGTACGGGAATGTGTGGGCGCCACAGCGAGAACCGATGAGCAGCGAGTCGCACTGCGTATAGTTGCGTGCTCCGTCGGCCGTCGGGAACACCTTCACCAGCCCACGGTAGGATTGCTGGGCGCGTCCGGCAGAAATTCCCTTGGAGACGATGGTGCTGCGGGTGTTGCGCCCGATGTGGATCATCTTGGTGCCGGTGTCGGCCTGTTGCAGGTTGTTGGTCACCGCCACGGAGTAAAACTCCCCTACGGAGTTCTCGCCCCGCAGGATGCAGCTCGGGTACTTCCAGGTGATGGCGGAGCCGGCCTCTACCTGCGTCCAGGATATCTTCGAGTTCGCGCCGCGGCAGTCGCCCCGCTTGGTGACGAAATTGTAAATGCCACCGCGTCCCTCTTCGTCGCCCGGGTACCAGTTCTGCACGGTCGAGTACTTGATTTCCGCGTCGCGCAGGGCGACGAGCTCGACGACTGCCGCATGTAGCTGGTTCTCGTCGCGCTGAGGTGCGGTGCAGCCCTCGAGGTAGCTCACGTGGGAGCCCTCCTCGGCGATGATGAGGGTGCGCTCGAACTGCCCGGTCTTCGCCGCGTTGATGCGGAAATAGGTCGACAGCTCCATGGGGCAGCGCACGCCTTTAGGCACATACACAAACGAGCCATCGGTGAAAACTGCCGAATTGAGCGTCGCGAAGAAGTTGTCGCGATAGGGCACGACGGTGCCGAGGTATTCCTCGACGAGTTGCGGGTGCTGCCGTACGGCGTCGGAGAAGGAGCAGAAGATCACGCCGGCCGCCGCCAGCTTGTCCTTGAAGGTGGTGGTCACCGAGACGCTGTCGAACACCGCGTCCACGGCCACGCCGGCCAGCCGCGCGCGCTCGTGCAGTGGAATGCCGAGTTTCGCGTAGGTCTCGAGGAGCTTCGGATCGACCTCGTCGAGGCTTTTGGGCGCGTCTTTCGGCGGTTTCGGCGCCGAGTAATAGGAAATCCCCTGGTAGTCGATCGGGGGATGATGGAGCTTGGCCCAGGCAGGTTCGCGCATCGTCAGCCAGTGTCGATAGGACTTCAGCCGCCAGTTCAACAGGAATTCCGGCTCGTTCTTCTTGCGTGAAATCAGGCGGATAACGTCTTCATCGAGCCCGGGCGGGACGGTGTCGGACTCGATGTCGGTGACGAATCCGTGCCGATACTTGCGCTCGACGAGCTGCTGGATGCTGTCTGAACCGCTGTTCATGTTCTCGCCGTTCTCCTGGTGGGGCGTTCCACAGATGACTTGTCGGCAATTACCGCCCTTGCGGCGGACGGCTGTGCCGTCGTTTCCCGATGATATCCGCTGCGGGCTAGCTTCTCGGCTGGCGCGCCAGCGGACGGCCGATACTGCGGGTGAGCGCAGCGACTGGGATCTCGGTCGCCGGTCCGCGCAGATCGGTGAGCTTGATGTCATCGAGCGCGAGACGTATCGACTTGTTGATCTGCTGCCAGGCGCTGCCGACCGGGCACAGGGATTCAAGCTCACATTGGCTGTCGATCTGGCTGCACTCGGTGATCGCGACCGGGCCTTCGAGCGCGTCGAGAATATCCGCGGCGCTGATGGTGCCTGGTTCACGGCCGAGCGTATAACCACCCTCGGCGCCACGTACCGATACCACCAGCTCCGCGCGGGCGAGGTACTTGAGGATTTTCTGGACCGTAGGCAGCGCCACGTGGGTACCGGCGGCCACGTCGCTCGCGGAGCACACCTGGCCACTGCGCCTGGCGAGATGCACCAGGATCATCGTTCCGTAGTCCGTCAGTCGGCTGATTCGCAGCATGCGAAGATTGCCCTCAGCTATATGGGACTATTCTAGTCCTGATTGGTTCGGGCCGACAAGCGCCGCGGATCGTCGCGGTGGTCGCGCAAATGAATCTGCTATCCTGCTGCGCCTTGCCCAGAACCCGACTCAGTGGCGCGCTTCCGGTTGTTGTTTCCAGGTCATGACCGAGGTCAGCGAAGGCTCACGGCCGGGACAGGATCGACAGGTCGTCGATCACGGCAGCATTGGGCGCATCGGATGGCCGGCAAGCCCGTGGGGCTCCCGCCTGGGCGGTGCGGGAAAGTGCTGTCCGCGGTGGGTTGCTGCCGCCCCGGAGCCCGCCCGGGAGCCGGTGCGGCATTGAGACTGAAGACCTGCATGGAGTACGCATGACGGATGCGCAGGCCGACCGGCCCATGATCGAAGTAGAGGACGTGCGATTTTCGACGGCAGGCCGCGTTATTTTCGATGGTATGAGCCTGACGGTGCTGCGCGGTCGCATCACGGCGATCATGGGACCGAGCGGCACGGGCAAGACGACGTTGCTCCGCATGATCACCGGGCAGCTGCGTCCCGTCTCCGGCCGGGTACTGGTCGATGGCCAGAATGTTCCGGGCCTCAGCCGGCATGAGCTGTTTGCGCTGCGTCGACGCATGGGGATGCTGTTCCAGAACTCCGCTCTTCTGACCGACTACTCGGTGTTCGACAACATCGCCTTCCCGGTGCGGGAGCATACCCGCCTGCCGGAGACGCTCATTCGCAACCTGGTGCTGACCAAGCTGCAAGCCGTCGGTCTGCGTGGCGCCGCGCAGCTGATGCCCACGCAGTTGTCAGGCGGCATGGGACGGCGGGTGGCCCTGGCGCGCGCCATGGTGCTCGATCCCGATCTGCTGCTGTATGACGAGCCATTTTCGGGGCTCGATCCGATCTCGATGGGTATGGTGCTGCGCCTGATCAAGGTGAACAACGATGTCCTTGGCGTAACCAGCGTCGTCGTGTCCCACGACGTCGAGGAAATCAACCAGATCGCCGATTACTGTTATGTGGTGTCCGGCGGGCGGGTGATCGGCGCGGGAACCCCCGATGAACTCAAGCGATCCGACTCGGAGTTGATTCGACAGTTCATGAGCGGCGCGCCGGATGGCCCCGTTCCTTTTCACTATCCGGCCCCTGATTACCGGCAGCAATTGCTGAACGAAGGACAACGCCATGACTAAGGCGAACCTGTTGCTGCGCCGGCTGACGCAGGCTATCCGCAAGCTCGGTGCGGTCACGCTGTTCTTCGTCGGCATGCTGCAGGCCTTGCCCTATGCAGTGCGCCGGCCGGCGCTCGTGTCGCGACAGGTGCACAACGCGGGCGTCTTGTCGCTGGTGATCATCATGACCTCCGGCTTCTTCGTCGGGATGGTGATCGGCCTGCAAGGCTATGACGCTTTTTCGCGGCTGCGCCAGGAAGACCTGCTTGGTGCCGGTGCGGCGTTGACGTTGCTGAAGGAACTCGGTCCAGTGGTGACAGCACTGCTCTTCGCTGGTCGCGCGGGCACCGCACTCACGGCGGAAATCGGCCTGATGCGCGCGACTGACCAGATCTCGGCCATGGAAGTCATGGCTATCGACCCGATGGGGCGGATCGCGGTGCCGCGCTTTCTCGGTGGCGTGATCTCCGTACCATTGCTCACCGCCATCTTCAATAGCGTAGGCATCCTCGGGGCCTGGTTCGTGGGGGTGCAGCTCATGGGTGTGGACAACGGCGCCTTCTGGTCGCAGATGCAGGAATACGTCGAGACCGGCGACGTCAACGAAGGCATCCTGAAGAGCGTGGTTTTCGGTGTCGCCGCAAGCCTGGTGGCGGTGTTCGAGGGCTACACGGCCGAGCCGACCGCCGAGGGCGTGGGTCTCGCCACAACCCGCACCGTGGTGATCACCTCGGTGCTGGTGCTCATCCTGGACTATATGATCACGGCATTCCTTCTGTAGGGAAAACAGGAAATGGAAACTACACCGGCAAGGGAACTGGGGGCAGGATTGTTCATCCTGCTGGGTTTTGCGGCGCTGTTCTTTCTCGCCACCCAGACCACGAATATCGAGAGTTATATCGATGACAGCGGTTATCTCATCACCGCGCGGTTCCAGGATATCGCCGGCCTGAAGGAGCGCGCGCCAGTGTCGATGGCCGGCGTCACCATCGGCAGGGTCGAGCGTATCGCCTTCGATTCCGATGCCCTCGAAGCCGTGGTCACGATGCGAATCGGCGGCGAGTTCGCCCAGATTCCCGACGATTCCGACGCCAGCATCCTCACCGCCGGATTGCTCGGCAGTAAATATGTCGGAATCGGTCCGGGAGGTGCGGAAACCTATCTTCGCGACGGCAGTCGAATCGAGCTGACGCAATCGGCAATCGTGCTCGAGAATCTGGTCGGGAAGCTGCTGTTCAGGCTTGGAATGGAGAGTGATGATGCGAACGTGGCTGAGTAGCCTGCTGCTGACTGTCGTTGCGGGTGCCGCCCTCGCATCGGCCCAGACCGCCCATCAACTCGTCGAGCAGCTTGTCAATGATGTTGCCGCCGAGATCGACAGCCGGCGCGACGAGTTGACCGCCGACAAGACCCGCCTGTACGCGCTGGTCGATCAGCAGTTGCTGCCGCACTTCGATGTCAATTACGCCGGACGCCTGGTTCTCGGGAAGTCCTGGCGCAGCGCTACGCCCGCACAGCGCGAGCGTTTCGTCGATGCGTTCTACAACTTCCTGTTGCGCAGTTATGCGACTGCAATTCTGAAGTTCAAGAAGGAGGATCTGCGTATCCTCCCGCCTCGCGGCGAGCCGCGTGACGGACGAACGCAGGTCATGACCGAGATGAGAATGCCGGAAGGCACCGTAGTGCCGGTGAACTACTCGATGCGCCTCACGCCGGACGGCTGGAAGGCCTACGATGTGCGAATCGAAGGGATTTCTTACGTGCAGAATTACCGAAACCAGTTCAATGCCGAGGTGGCTGCCCGGGGGCTCGATGCGCTGATCGCGCGCCTGGAGCGGGAGACCGCGGACATCGACGCCGGGAAACTGGACCCCGACCAGGTGAAACCCGCTGCAGGCCGTAAGGGCGGCTAGCGCAGCTCGGCACAGGTGGCGCGGATGCGGCCGGGACTGAGTTGGCTGCTGACAAGGGATGACGAGCGATGTGTATCGGAATAGGGCGGAGCTTCCCTTGGTGAGCGCCGGCTTCGAAAGCGTCGGTGAAGGGCGCTATCGCGTCAGCGGGCCGCTCGTTTTCGGGACGGTGCCGGCTGTCTGGCGCCAGAGCCGGGAGGCGCTGCAGCAGGCGACGGATGCGGTGATCGACCTGGCCGGCGTGACGGAAGTCGACAGCGCGGGCCTCGCGCTCGCCATCGAATGGTTGCGCTGGGCGAAAAGCCATGGCGGCAAGATCAGCATCACCGGGCTGCCCGAGGGGCTTGCAGCCCTGGCGCGTATCAGTGAGGTCGACGACTTTCTCGTGGAGTCAGGTTCCCACGGCTGACGAGGGCCGGCAGCCACACGAGGGATGCCTGCATAGACGGCGGCGGCAACAGCCGGCTTTTTCGCGCTACTCGAAGTCGTCGAACTCCTCGTCGAGAAAAAGTTCCTCGTCCGGCACGTTGCCGTCCAAGATGAGGTACCGACGGTTCTGGAAATAAGCGTCGCGTACGAACAGGTACGGGTCGAACGCGCGTCGCACCTCCTCCTCCGCGCCGAGTATGCGGTAGCGCTTGTGCAGCAGGTACCACAGGCCGAGTTTGGTGGTCAGGCTGCTGTCGTCGTATTGCACGAGGGGCGAGACCTGCGAGTCCGCCAGTTCACCCACTGCGTGGGTAAGCGTGTAGGGACCAAGGACCGGCACCATGAGGAAGGGACCTTCCGGGACGCCCCAGACCGCGAGTGTCTGGCCCAGGTCCTCGTCGTGGGCCGTGAGGCCGATCTCAGTGGCCGGGTCGAAGACGCCGAGCAGGCCAATCGTGCTGTTGATGACGAAGCGGGCGAGATCGCGGCCGCCATCGCCGGCCTTGCCCTGCAGGAACTGGTTCACGACCGTGATCGGGTAACGAATGTTGTCGAAGAAATTGCCCGCGCCCCTGCGAAAGGCAAGGGGTGAGGCTTTCTCGTAAGCGCGGGCGAGTGGTTCGGCGATGTAGCGGTCGCCGACGTCGTTGACCCGAAATATGACGCGGTTGACCGGTTCCAGCGGGTCGGGGTTCCTGGGACGCTCGCTGCTGTCGCGAGTTGCGCACCCGGTCAGCAGCAGGCAGGCGGTCAACACCAGCAGCCGTGCAGGGCTCGACACTCTCATGGCTGTTTGCTCTCTTGTCGTGGCGGCGGATTCTCGGCCTGCAGCCGGTCGATAACCTCCTGGATCTCCACGAGCCGGGACTCGAAGCGGGCGCGTTGTACCGTATTGAGGCCAGGGATGCTCAGGGCGATTCGCAGTTCGTCAGCGGCGAGCAGCAGGTCGCCACTCATCAGGTGGTACTCCGCCATGTAATAGTGAGCGTCACCGGTGTCCTGTGCCGCGCTGGCCGCCATCGCGATAAGGCGCACCTGTTCGGGTGTCGGCGGTACCACGTTGAGAAGATCGAGCAGAATGCGATGGGCATCCTTGGGGCGCTGGTCCTCCATGAGAGCTTCCGCATAGCGCACGGTGAGCGGCACGTTTCGCGGAAACAGTTCCATCGCGCGCTCGTAGACGCGAAACGCTGCCTCCCGCTGGCCGAGGCCGAGCTTGGCCTGCGCGAGGCCGCTGTGAAAGTGGATCACGCTGTCATCGCTTTCGAGCAGGGCATCAAACTCCCGTTCTGCGGCAGCAAAATCGCCGCTGTACAAGTGGGCGAGGGCAAGTCCGTAGGCATTGCCGATGTCCTCGGAGCCGGCGACGCTCGCCAGCTGACTGCGAAAGTAATCGAGGGCAGCCTCCGGTGGCCTGGCGCCGAGCACCCGCAGGCGGGCACGCATCAGGCGATAACCGGTGCTGTCGGCTACGTCGCGCTCGGTCAACTGGTCGGCACGGGCACGCGTTTCCGCGATGCGGTTCACTGTGACCGGATGGGTGCGCAGGAATTCCGGGGCCTGGCTGGCCAGCGGGCCGGTCTGTCGGGCCAGTGTTTCGAAGAAGCTGGGCATGCCCCTGGGATCGAAACCCGCGGCCGCCAGCAGGCCGACCCCGACGCGATCGGCCTCGTACTCGTTGGAACGAGTGAAATTGATCTGCTGCTGCGCGCTGGCGCCCTGCGCGGCGATGACTGCGCCCTGGATTGCATCGCCTGAGCCGGTGGCAGCACCGAGCAGTATGGCCCCCAGCATGGCCGCCATCGTCAGGATGCTGGCCCGTTGGTTCGCGAACACCGCGCGTGAAATATGCCGCTGTGTCACGTGCGCAATTTCGTGCGCCATGACCCCGGCCAGTTCGCTCTCGTTGGCCGTGGCCAGCAGCAGGCCCGAATGTACGCCAATGTAGCCGCCAGGCAGGGCAAAAGCGTTGATGGCCGGGTCTTTGACGACAAAAAAACGGAACTTCTGCTCGGTGTCGGTCGCGCGCGCGGCCAGCTTCTGACCGACGTCCTGGATGTACTCTTCGACTTCCGGGTCACTGATGACGACGCCGGTGTTGCGCAGGCTCTTGTATATGGAGCGTCCGATCTGCCGCTCCTGCTCACGCGACAGCACGGTATTGGCCGGATTGCCGATATCGGGTAGATCGTCGTCGGCGGCCACTGCAGCCGGTGGCAGCGCAATGGTGACCATGCACAGGATGGCTATGGCACGCCGGATTAGCTTCATGGCCTGCCCGGGGTATACGCTCAGAGCGCCTTGACGGCCTGCAGCACTTCCTCTACGTGCCCGTCGACTTTCACCTTGCGCCACTCACGCCGCAGGATGCCCCCGCCGTCGATCAGAAAGGTGCTGCGCTCCACGCCCATCACCTTCTTGCCGTACATGTTCTTTTCCCTGATGACATTGAACAGCCTGCACAGCTTCTCATCGCCATCGGAAAGAAGGTCGAACGGAAATTCGAACTTGGCCTTGAATTTCTCGTGCGAGGCGAGGGAGTCGCGCGAGATCCCGAGTACCACCGTCCCGAGTTTGCGAAAAGCGGGGTGGTGATCGCGGAAGGCGCAGCTCTCCTGCGTGCAGCCCGAAGTATTGTCCTTCGGATAGAAATACAGCACGACGTTTTTGCCCTTCAGGTCAGACAGGCGCACCTGCCGGTCGCCGGTGGCGGCGATGGTGAAGTCCGGTACTGCCTTACCCACCTCGATCTTGCCCATGTGCCTGGCCCTCGTATGCCTCGTGATCAGCGCTGCGCAGGTTCCATGATGGCGTCGAGGTTCTGTTCGTCGCAGAAGTCCAGGAACTCTTCGCGCAGCGTCGCTACGTGAACGCTACCGGGGACGTTCACGGTCATCTGCACCGCGAACATGGCGGCGCCGGTATGCGGTGCATTGTAGCGCCGGGTGCTCATCTCGGCGATTTCGAGGCTGCGATTGGCAAAGAAACTCTACAGGCGCAGGACGATGCCTTCCTGATCGAGCGCCACTACGTCGATGTTGTAGGGCGCGGCAGGCTCGAGGGTGCGCGCCTCCGTGTCTCGCACGGTGACG
>JAKLLP010000083.1:0-3556 GCA_023150055.1 Gammaproteobacteria bacterium
AATTCGTGCTCGAAGTGGCGGAACAGCGCCAGCTTGCCGTAGAAGTCCACTCGTGGCCCTCCCATGAGGAGCTTGCCGACCGTCAGGCCCGCGATGTCGGTGTCCGCCTTGTCGCTGCTTTTCACCTGCCCTGCCATGAGGTAGGGGAAGATATTCTCTTCGGCGGCGTAGCCGGCGTTCAGACGCCAGGACCACTCCGCCGCTCGCTCCGGCGGGCGACGTGTCGGCTTGCGCGTGTTGCCGAAGAGGTAGCCGGCCCCGACGAAGGCGGTGGCCAGCAGGTCTTCCTCCACGATGGGGCTGTCCTGGATGGAGCTGCCGAGGGTCTCGAAACTCGCGTTGCCAAACACGAAGATGTGGTCGGTGAGCTGGTACCAGGCGTTGATGCCGTAGGTGAAGTTCCGCGCGTTGCCGGGGTCGTAGGCCGGGCGCGCCGCGGTGGCCTCGTCCTCGGCGACGCCATAGTAGTAGCCCGTCAACTCGTCGTTCTGGAAAGTCAGCGTCACGAATGGCGACAGCATCCAGCTGCCGATGTCCCAGCGGTAGCGATAGGTCAGGTTGAACTCCTCGCCTTCGTGACGGTCCCGCAGGTCCGTCACCCAGTCGCCAGCGACCTCTCCCCACGCACCACGCCACTGCACCGCGATGCCGCCGTCGACGGTCTGGTCACGCTCCTCGAGGCCAGTCAGCAACTCGCTGTCGTCGGGGTCCATGCGGGTGAAGCGATAGCGCGCGAGCGCGTTGACGCTGAAGGTGTCGTCGCGGAACAGGTGTGCGCCGAATTCCGTTCCGTGCGCGTAAAGAAAGCGGCCGGAATACAGGTACAGCGGCACGAGGTCGACAAACAGTTCATCGCCCGCGTAAGGCCCGCTGCCGACCCGCAGTCCACCACCGAGGGCCGGGGTGCCCGGCGGCGCATCGATGATCGGAATGCGGTCGACATCGGTAGCCACTGCCGGTACCGCAGCGGCCAGGCAGGCGGCGATGACGATGAACCGCGCCCTGGCGATGAATCCCGGCGCCCGCGCCCCGTGCCACGCTCGGCACAGCCCGTCCTGCAGTCGCTTCAGCGTTCGGATGGCCAGAACGGGCACACCGGTCTCCCTGCGGACGAGAAACTGCCCGCGCAGGCCTATACCAACAACCACCGGCACGAGTCTGCCAGTCCGGTCACCCCCGCGTCACGTCCCGGCGGGATGATCAGACCGGGCGAAACTGGGTGCATTGACGGCCTGCGCGCCGCTGACAGCATACGAAAAAAAGACGCCGGAAAAAAAGATGCCGGCCAGAGGCCGGCATCCAGTATCGATCACTGCAGGGTGATATCAGAAGAAATCCGCGAACTGCCAGCGCAGGTCGAACGTGGCGGAATCCCCACCGAGCAGCGCGTCATTGATGGCGGCGGTCAGGCCACCCGAGATCGCGTCCGTGAAGAAATAACGGCCACCGATCTCGACTTCGATGTCGGAGAAACCATCGTCAGAGCCGGCGCCGCCGAAGTCCTGGTCGCCCTCGTTCCACCACACCATCGTGTTCAGCTCGACGTTGTCGGCGATCATGTGGCGCATGCCGCCACCGATGCCGAATCCGTCCACGTCGACGTCACGCGAGGGGTTGCTGCCATTGGCGGGCACGTCGTAGGTGAAGTCGAAGTACTTCACCGCGACGACCGCGTCGGTGTTGGCCCCGACGCTCGGATTGAAGCCGAGGTTCAACTCGTAGCCATCGAAATCGACGTCGGCGTTAGTACCGGCAAAGCCGCCAAAGCTGAGATCACGAACGTCGCCGTCCGAGTACTGGCCCTGGAAATGGAAGTTTTCCGCGAAACCGACGCTGCCCTTGAACGTGACGGCGTCGGTGGTGTCGTCGCCTGAATCGGCGCGGATATAACCCACCTGGGCAAACGTCCAGGCCGGATTGTCAGCCAGCACCACCCCTGAGGCGGTCACCGCGGCGGTGACCAGCAAAGCCTTGGAAATCATTTTCATGCATTTACTCCCTTGCGCACTTTGAAAGACAGAAAATTGCCGATTCGGTCAAACTGGGTCAGCGACATGCCCACCCCGTAAACCTTAGAACGACATAATGCTAGCTCAGAATTTGCTCAGCCGCATCAAGTATTTTAAATACAGGGGCTAATGCTGTTGTTTTTCCACACCAGATACCGTAGGGCGTGGTTCGCCCGACCTGCCGCTCCGACTAAGTGGCGGCATGCCATGTAGTCGCAACGGTGCTGACGGTTCCGTTGGGCCCAGCCCATCACCAGGCAGGTCCGCATCCGCCAATTTGTTGGCGTCGATGCGGGGGCTTAGGACCAGCCAGCTTCAACTCCGCCGTCTCCCCCTGCCTCGCCTCGCGGCGTCGTAGTCGTGGCGCAGGCCGGGGAGGCCTGGCATCCCCAAGTGACGACGGGTCTGCGATGCGGAACCCTACCTGGACGCCAGTCCGACCAGACGGGCGATGACGATGGCCGGAAACAGGACGCCCAGAGTCGACAAAGCGGTTGCCAGCATCCTCGCAGGCGTATTCACGGCGTAGATGTCTCCGAAGCCCACGGTGGTCAGGGAAGCCAGGCTGAAATATATGAAGTGGCCATAGTCATCGTCGGTCCCATTCAGCACGACGTTACCGCCTATCGAAGCGCCGGTTGCGGCATGAATGACCTCCAGCGTGAGCGCTCCCATGAGCGCCAACAACAGGTACACATTGACCGCTCCGACGATACGGTAAGCGCTCACGATCTGATCACGAAACAGCAACCTGAGATTGATGAAAAGGAAAACCAGCGTGTTGGCGATGCCTATGACATTCTCCAGCACAAAAAACGAATACGGGTTTTCTCCGAAACGAATGAGTCGCAGCGCGAGGTGAATGCCAAACAGGATTGCGGAGACGGATATGAGCCGTACGCTGCGCGTCGAGAATATCCCGGAAAAAAACACGCTGAGTAACAGCATGTTGAACAGCAGCACGCCGCGGCCGGTGACTTCCATGATGACCGGGAGCACGAATACTGCCGTAATCAGCATGATCAGCAGAGTGACGAAGCTGGCATCGGCCAGCCAGTAAGACTGGAACTTCCTGATCAGGCTTCGCATCGCGGGTGTCCAGTTGCCGGTATTGCAGTTTGCGGATCCGGCATGGGACGAACCAAAGCCGCAACACCGGCGACCGGTTCGAACTGCCAAACTACTCCCATTCAATTGTCTCGCAATATCGCAACTTCGCGCGGTTGCTGTAGCTCTGGAAAAAGCGGGACCGCTTTACCGTCACACGCAGCGGCATGAAATGCTGCTGGCGTGCGCTGGATGGCAATGGATGCCGAATGATTTAGCCCGATCGCGCTCATGCGTTGTCTTACAGAACAGCCCACCAAGGCGCGGCCAGCACATCCGGTGCCAGCCATTGGATCGTGCTTCCCGTGTGAAGAAGCAGCCCAGCCCGTGCCTGCTTGCCGTACTCGGCGCGGAACGTGCGCAGGTGCGCGGCATCGGAAAGCCTGGGACGTGCTGTTGCCTTCACTTCGATTGGCAGCAACCTGCCGCCTGCCTCGACC
>JAKLLP010000083.1:3566-8302 GCA_023150055.1 Gammaproteobacteria bacterium
CTCTCCAATGGACGTGCGCCAATAGCCCAACTCCGCGCGGTCGATGCGTGAATCGCGCCATACCGTCAGATCGTGCAGGACGAGGTTCTCCAGATGCGCACCGGCCGGCTCCTCGACCTCCGCCAGATGTATCGCAATACCCGTATCGCCCCAGTAGATCTTCGGCGCCTTGATGAGGCGTTTGGTGCGATTCACCGCGTAGGCCGGCAGGCGCACGAGAAGGTATGACATTTCCAGGAGATTCAGCCAGCGGTGCACGGTGGGCTGCGGCAGCGCCGCATCGCGACCGAGTTCGGTTTGATTGACGAGTTGCCCCATGCGCAGACAGCCCGCACGCATGAGGCGCCTGAAGTCGGGCAATCCGCTGATTACCGCCAGATTTTGAAGGTCGCGCTCCAGATAGGTGCGAACGTAGCCGTCGAACCAGACACGTCGATCCGAGTCCGTGGTCAGTTCCAGCGCTGGTGTTGGAAAACCGCCGCGACGAGCCAGACTACGCCAGTCCTCCAGGCTGCCCTTCTCGTCGGCCAGCAGCTCGCGCCATCCGGCATCCGGCGTGGCGAACAGGTCTTCCCAGCGACCGCACCGTCCGAGACCCCGCTGTTCCCGTCGTGTCATCGGCCAGAGCGTGAGATAGCTGGCACGGCCGGCCAGCGATTCGGAGATTTGACGCATCAGCAGGAGATTGGCGGAGCCCGTGAGAAGGAATCGCCCGGGCGTTCGGTCCTTATCAACCGCCCGCTTCACTGCGCGCAGCAGTTCCGGTTCGCGCTGCACCTCGTCAAGCGTCACAGGCCCCGGCCCGCCCACGAGGATCTCCGAGTCGCGCCGCGCCGCATCGAGAACATCCAGATCATCGAGCGTGGCGTATCGCCGCTTTCCCGCAACGAGCTGTTCGACCAGAGTGCTCTTTCCAGTCTGCCGAGCCCCCGTGACGACGACGGCTGGCATGACCCGCAGGCGCTCGGAAAGAACTGCCCCGACCAGTCGGGGGAGTATTTTCATGCGGTGGATGATAGTCATTCACGGCATGAGTAATCAAGTGGCGGACGGAAGTTCAAACCACCCCTGCAGCGCAACCTGCTTCGCCAAGCTGGCCCTATTTCGGGACCACGCTGACCGCCGCCCGCCTGGAAACTGCCAGTCCGGCGGCCGGCAGCCCTGCCCCTGAATCTGCCGTAGGTCCGCAGATTGCCGCCCCCGATTACCCGATGCCCCCGCCGCCCGGATTCCCTGCGCTGCAATTACCCGCTCGCCCGCGCGCCATGAAGCGCAGCGACCCCTACTCCCACTCGATCGTCGCCGGCGGCTTGCCGGAAATGTCGTAGGTAACGCGCGAGATCCCCTTCACCTCATTGATGATCCGCCGCGAGACGTGGTCGAGGAAGTCATAGGGCAAGTGCGCCCAGCGCGCGGTCATGAAGTCCACGGTCTCCACGGCACGCAACGCCACCACGTAATCGTAGCGGCGACCGTCCCCCATGACGCCGACGGACTTCACCGGCAGGAACACGGCGAAGGCCTGGCTGACGTTGTCGTAGAGGTCGGCACGGCGCAACTCGCTGATGAAAATATCGTCGGCCAGGCGCAGCAGATCGGCGTACTCCTTCCTGACCTCGCCGAGGATCCGCACGCCGAGGCCTGGCCCGGGGAACGGGTGCCGGTAGACCATTTCGCGCGGCAGGCCGAGCTCGACACCCATCCTGCGCACCTCGTCCTTGAAGAGATCGCGCAGCGGCTCGATGAGCCTGAGCTTCATGTGCTCCGGAAGCCCGCCGACGTTGTGGTGCGACTTGATGACGTGCGCCTTGCCGGTCTTCGAGCCGGCCGATTCGATGACATCGGGATAGATGGTACCCTGCGCCAGCCAGCGCACGCCCTCGAGCCGCGCTGCCTCCTCCTCGAAAACCTCGATAAAGAGCCGGCCGATCGTCTTGCGCTTGACCTCCGGGTCATCGATGCCCGCAAGCGCGGTCATGAAACGCTCTTCGGCATCGACGCGGATGACCTTGACGCCGAGATGCCCGGCGAAGAGCTCCATCAGCTGATCACCCTCGTTCAGTCGCAACAGACCGGTATCGACGAACACGCATACAAGCTGGTCACCGAGGGCCTCGTGCAGCAGCGCGGCGACCACCGAGGAGTCCACCCCACCCGACAGACCGAGCAACACGCCATCGTCACCGACACGCTCGCGAATGGCGCGGATATCGCGGGCGATGATATTGCCGGGGCGCCAAGAGTCCGGGCAGCCGCATATTTCATGAACGAAGCGCTGCAGGATGATCTGCCCCTGTGGCGTATGGGTGACCTCGGGGTGGAACTGCAGGCCGTAAAACCGTCGGCTCTCGTCTGCCATTCCCGCCAGGGGCGCGTTTTCACTGCTCGCGATGGCGACGAAACCAGGCGGCAGCCTTGCGACCCGATCCCCATGACTCATCCAGACGTCCAGGGCGCAGCGCGCGCCGTCGCCCGCCACCGGGGCCACCCCGTCGAGCAACCGGTCCCGGCCGGAGGGAATCACCGTCGCATGGCCGAACTCGCGATGCGACGATGGTTCGACCGCGCCGCCGAGCTGCGCGGCCATGGTCTGCATGCCGTAGCAGATGCCGAGCAGCGGCACGCCGAGCCGGAAAACGACCTCCGCCGCGCGCGGCGGCTCGCCGGCGATCACCGACTCCGGACCACCCGAAAGGATGATGCCGTCGGCGTCGAAAGCGGTGATTTTCTCGACCGGCGCGTCCCATGCGAGGATCTCGCTGTATACGCCAGCTTCCCGCACCCGCCGGGCGATCAGCTGCGTGTACTGGGAGCCGAAATCCAGGATGAGAATGCGGTGCTCCGCAGGCGAGCCGACAGGCTCCGTCGGTAGGGCGGAAGGGGTCGACATCTGCTGCGCTCTATACCCCGCCCAGCGGGCACGCAAAGGAACCTGGCACTTCAGTGATCCGTCTGGTAATTGGGCGCTTCCTTGGTAATCGTCACGTCGTGAACGTGACTTTCCTGGATACCCGCCCCGGTGATGCGCACGAAGACCGGGCGCGTGCGCATGTGCTCGATCGTCGCGCAGCCCGTGTATCCCATCGCGGCGCGGAGCCCGCCCATGAGCTGGTGAACGATCGCGACGAGGCTGCCCTTGTACGGCACGCGCCCCTCGATCCCCTCGGGTACCAGCTTGTCGAAGTCCGCGCCGGGATCCTGGAAATAGCGATCGGAAGAGCCATGTCGCTGGGACATTGCACCCAGCGAACCCATACCGCGATAAGACTTGTAGGAACGCCCCTGATAAAGCTCCACTTCTCCGGGTGATTCCTCCGTGCCCGCAAGAAGTCCGCCGATCATCGCGCAACTTGCGCCGGCTGCCACGGCCTTGGCGATATCACCCGAATAACGGATGCCGCCATCGGCAATGACCGGCACTCCGGCGGCAGTGGCGACCGCAGCCACGTTGGCCACAGCGGTAATCTGCGGCACCCCGACCCCGCTGATGATCCGGGTCGTGCAGATCGACCCCGGACCGATGCCAACCTTGACGCCGTCGACTCCCGCCTCGATCAATGCCTTCGCCGCATCACCACTGATGATGTTTCCCGCCAGCACCTGCATGTCGGGATAGGCTTTCTTTACCGAGCGGACCCGCTCGATGACCCCGCGGGAGTGGCCATGGGCGGTATCGACCACGATGACATCGACGCCGGCCTCGACCAGCGCCTGCACCCGTGCATCCGTGTCACCCCCGGTGCCCACTGCCGCCCCTACCCGCAGAGCGCCGCGAGCATCCTTGCAGGCGATCGGGTAGTCCTTTGCCTTCTGGAAGTCCTTCGCGGTGATCAACCCTCGCAGCTCGAAACGGTCGTTGACGACCAGGACCTTCTCGATGCGGTGCTTGTGCAGCAGCGCCAGCACTTCCTCCTTGCTGGCGCCCTCCCTCACCGTCACGAGCTTGTTTTGCGGCGTCATGACGCTCGAAACCGGCGCATCCAGGCGGGTTTCGAAGCGCAGGTCGCGATTGGTGACGATGCCGACAGTCTGGCCCTGGTCGACGACGGGCATGCCCGAGATGTGGTTTGCCCTGGTCATCTCGATGACCTCGCGAATGGTCATGTCCGGCGACACGGTGATCGGGTCCTTGACCATGCCGCTCTCGAACTTCTTCACGAGGGCGACCTGGCGCGACTGCTCGCCGGGGCTCATGTTCTTGTGGATGATGCCGATGCCACCCTCCTGGGCCATCGCAATAGCGAGGCGGGCCTCGGTCACGGTATCCATGGCGGCCGAGACGAGCGGAATATTCAGGCCGATCTCCCGCGTGATGCGGGTCGTCAGGCTGACATCGCGGGGCAGCACGTCGGAAAAGGCGGGCTGCAGCAGCACGTCGTCAAAAGTCAGGGCTTCCTCGGCTATGCGCATAGCGTCTCCTGCCAGCCTCCGGCCCGCAGCGGCGGGAAACGCGTAATGGTACGCAGCCGTGTGCACACGGTAAACTGCTTTCGCTGGCTCCTGGCCGGTGCCACCGGCCCCGCAAAAACATGCAAAAAGCTGCAGACGAGCCGATTTACACGGTCACCCAGCTCAACCGGGAGGCGCGGCTGCTCCTCGACCGGGCATTCCCGGCCCTGTGGGTCAGCGGAGAGATCTCCAACCTCGCGCGACCGTCCTCGGGCCACCTCTATTTCTCCCTGAAGGACGAACAGGCACAGGTCCGCTGCGCGATGTTCCGCAATGCCGGACGCCTG
>JAKLLP010000084.1 GCA_023150055.1 Gammaproteobacteria bacterium
TCGAGCTTGCCGTTCGGGTTGAGCGGCAGGGCGTCGAGGTACATCCAGGCGTTCGGCAGGAGCGGCTCGGGCAGGTGCCGCGCGAGCCAGGCGCGCAGTTCGCCCGGGGCCAGGCCCTGCGCCGCTCCTGGTCCCTGCGTGAGCAGGCGCCGATGGAAGTCGCTGCCGCCGCAGGCGGTTTCATGATGGCGTGTGACCGAGGTCATGCGCTGCGCGCGCCCGTTCGCGACGTATTGGCAGCGGATCGTGTAGTCGGGCATGAGGCCGTCGGCGCCCGGGGCCCACTCCCACTCGATGTCGATCCCGGTGCCGGCCGCAAGCCGCGCGCCAGTCGCGGGCAGCGGCACGAAGACCGGCAGCCAGGCCTGCTGGTGGGCGAGGTAATCGAGCGTGACCCCCGCCGTGGTCGTCACCACAGTCCACAGCAGGAAGCCGTCGAAGCGCGCGGCCCGGCTGAGGCTGACCCGGCCGCGACCGGTGCCGCGCTCGGGCAGCTCGCCCGTGAAGTCGAGGTCCTCGAACACCAGGCTGTCGGAAATGACCTGCCCGGCCGGCAGGTTGCGCAGGCAGAGCCGCAGGTCGAAGACGCGCCCCTCGGCCTCGAAAATCTTCTGCACATAGCCGGCCGCCAGCGGCGCAAACGCCGGCGCAGCATGCACGGCCTGCGGCAGCTCCACGGCCGCGATCAGCGTCGCGCAGCGCGCGGGGACGGGCACGCAGCCCGGCGCGAGCTGCGCACGCACGCGGTTCCAGATGGGGGCGATGCCGTCGGCGCTGCCGATGTTGCCGACGATGCCCTGCGTGCAGACCTGCGGCGCTTCCGGCAACTCGAGCGCGCGTGCGTCACCGTCGATGACGATGATCCGCTCGTCGAGACCGGCCGCGGCGACAGCCGCACGGGCGCGTTGCGCGGCCTCGGGCAGCACCTCCACCGCGTACACGCGGCGGGCACCGGCCTCGACCGCGAGCCGCGCGAGCAGCGCCTGCGGACCGGTACCGAGATCGAGCACGACGCGATCGCGGGCATGCTGCGCAAAGGCCCGGCGGAACGCGGCCATGCGGACCTCGTCGGCGCCCATCAGCTCGTAGAGGAACTGGTCGTAGACCTGGTAGCCACCGAGGGAGGGCCAGATCTCGGTGCCGCCATGGTTGCCGCTGCGACCGGCCTCGCCGGCCACCACGTAGGCGACGAGCTTCTCGTTGCCGGCGTCGTCGGCGCGGATGGCCGCCGCCGCGGCGCTGATGCCCGGGTGGCCGCGCAGCAACGCCTCGATCTCGCCGAGTTCCACCCGATGGCCGCGCCACTTCACCTGGTCATCGATACGGCCGAGAAACTCGAGACTGCCGTCGGCGGCGCGCCGCACGCGATCGCCGGTCCGGTAGGCGCGGAGCACCGTCGCTGACAGGGCCACGAAACGGCGCGTCGTCAGCGCCGCATCGCCGAGATAGCCCGAGGCGAGACCCGGACTGCTGACGTAGAGTTCACCCGCTGCACCGTCGGCCACCGCGCGGCCCCCGGCGTCGACGAGGTGCACTTCGACGTCGCCGAGCGGGCGGCCGATGTTCGCCGCATCGCAGTCGCCCGGCGCGTATTCGCGGTAGAGCACGTTGCCGCCGGTCTCGGTGATGGCATAGGTGTTGACGAGGCGCGGGCCGTGCACCGCATGCAGGTTCGCCCAGGCCTGCAGGTCACCCGGCTGGACCGCCTCGCCGCTCAACACCAGCGCGCGCACGGCAAGCCCGGGCCAGGCGCCGGTGAATGCCGGCGTCAGCACCGTCTCGCGCAAGGCCGAAGGCGTCTGGCTGAGTATGGTCACGCCCTGCGCGTGCAGGAACTCGCGCAGCAGGCGCGCGTCGGACCGCGCCCCCGCCGGTGCCACCGCGAGCCTCGCCCCGTGGGTGAGCGCGCCCCAGATCTCGAACACCGAGAACCCGAAGGCGCAGGAATGCAGCTGGCTCCACACGTCCCCGGCACAAAGGCCGAGCCGTGCGCCGAGGTCGTCGAAGAGCCGCGCCACGTTGCCGTGGCTGATGACCACGCCCTTCGGCTCGCCCGTCGAGCCCGAGGTGAACATGACGTAGCAGGGCTGCTCCGTGCCGATGGCCGCCGGGACGTCGTCCGCGGCCGCGGCCGATATCGCGGCAGCATCCCGGTCGAGGCAGAGCGCCGGAATGCCCGGGGCGAGTTCCGCGGCCAACGCCTCGGTCGTCACGAGCAGCGCCGGCCCGGCCCGGGCGATGATGCGGCGCAGGCGCGCCGCCGGGTACTCGGGGTCGAGCGGTACATAGGCGGCGCCGGCCTTGAGCACACCGACCAGCGCGGCGACGAACTCCGCGCCCCGCGGCAGCGCGATCCCGACGAGGCTGCCGGCAGCGGCGCCGAGCGCGCGCAGCCTCGTCCGTACACGGCATCCGGGCCGGTGACGGCGATCGCCTGCGGGCGCTCGTGCGCGTAGCGCTCGACGAGCCCCGGCAGGGAACGTCCGCGCGGCAGCGACGCGTTCGTGCTGATGCTCGCGTCGCCCATCGCCGCTCAGTCCGCCCGCCGCGCGCTCAGGCCAACGACCGGCGGGTTGTCGAGGTACTCGCGCCAGTACCCGGCTCCCATCTCGGCGATCCCGGCCGGATCCAGGACCAGTTCGTGCCATTGCAGGTCGATGAACCCCGCCCGATGCAGCGCCCGCTCGTAGGATGGCGCCTCGAAGTGATAGACCTCGAACCGAAACAGCTCGCGCCCGCTCACCATCGCGTAGGCGATCGGCGCGCCCTCGCGCCGCGGCCCGGAGATGCTCTTGCTGAAACCATAGTGGAGATAGCCCCCGTAACGCTCCACCGGCTGGCGCGGGTTCTCGTTCAGCGCCACGAGGCGGCCGCCGGGCCGCAACTGGCGGGCGATGCTCTCGCACATGCGTTCGAGTTCGTCGGTGTCGCGCGCATAGTGCAGCAGGTAGGCCGCGCAGATGACATCGAAGGCGCCGAGATCCGGCAGCGCGCGGGCGTCACACACCCGGTAATCGATGCCGAGCGGCTCCGCGCGCTCCTGCGCGACCGCGAGCTCGATCATCGCAGGCGAGATATCGACACCGAGCACTTCGCGCGCCCCGCCACGGCGCAGCCGCCGCGAGTACCAACCCTCACCGCAGGCGAGATCGAGGACGGCGAGGCCGCGGACATCCCCGAGCGAGCATCGTGAAGAGGCTCGGCTCCTCGACGTGGCGGCGTATGGGCGAGAGCTTCGAGCGCTGGTACTGCGCGGCAATCGCGTCGTACTGCGTCGCCGGCGCGGCCGTCATCGCCCGCCCCCGCCGGCCCAGCGACGCAGCAGCGCGAGCGATTCCTCGCGCAGGCAGCCGCCGTCGAGCCGCGGTCCGCCCCCGGTGGCGCGCCCGCCGGTCAGCTCCGAGCCGGTCAGCTCGTCGAAGTCCGCGAGACTCGCGCCGAACACGATGCGACCGATGCGCGCGTAATGGCTCGCCGCGAAACACATGGGACAGGGCTCGACCGTCGAGTACAGGGTGCAGCCGGCCAGTTCGAGCGTGCGCTCGCGGCGGCAGGCCTCGCGGATGACCGAGACCTCGGCGTGAGCGGTGATATCGAGGCTCGAGACGACGCAGTTCGAGGCGGTCGCAACGACCGCGCCGTCCCGCACGAGGCAGGCGCCGATCGGCGGCTCGCCGGCGAGACCGGCGCGGCGCGCGGCCTCGAGCGCGAGGCGCATCCAGGTTGCGTCGTCGTCCGCCGGCGCGATCGCGGCCCCCGTCGGACGGCCACCCGCGGCGATGACGGTCATCGCCCCTCTTCTTCCTCGCCCCGGTAGATGCAGCCGGAGGAGCAGGTCTCGTTGATGACGACCTTCGACAGGGCCGGGAGGCCCGGCTTCAGTTGCCGCCAGATCCACTTCGCGAGCACTTCGCTGGTCGGGTTTTCCAGGCCCTCGATGTCGTTGAGATAGTTGTGATCGAGCTGGTCGTAGATCGGCTGGAACACACGCTTGATGTCCGCGTAGTCCATGATCCAGCCGGTGTGCTCGCCGACTTCGCCACGCACAAAAATCGAGCCGCGCCAGGAATGCCCATGCAGGCGCGCGCACTTGTGCCCGGGCGGCACATTGGGCAGCCGGTGGGCCGCCTCGAAGATGAACTCCTTATATATCTCCATTCCGTGCACCGTCTGCCCGGCAAGGCTCGCCCGGCGCGGCGGTCACCGCCGGCCCGGGCCCACCACCGGGGGGAACTGCCTCAGTCCTGGAATCCTGCGCTGGCCCTTTTTCGAACGAGTCGCTCGCCACTCGGATGGCGGCTTGTGCGCCATTGCGCCCGTATTCTGCAACAGGGGCGCGCCCGGAAGCCACAGGCGGACGGCCGGTGCGGTACGCAGTTACCACAGGCACCACGACCCCGGCAGCCGGCGCCTGTATGATCCGCCGACCGACCCGCCCACGAGGACGCCTGCATGCAGATCGATATCATCCTGGAGCCCGACCTGACCCCGGCCCAGGTCGCCGAGATCGCGGTTGCTGCCGAGAAGCACGGTTTCCGCACGCTCTGGCACTCGAACTACCACCAGAACCCGGACGCCTTCGTGGCCCTGGTGCCGGCGGCGCTCGCCACCAGCCATATCCGCCTCGGCGTGCTCGCCGTCAGCCCCTACGAGACACATCCGCTGAAAATCGCCAATGCGCTGCTGACGCTGAACGACATCAGCAAGGGCCGAGCGGTGGTCGCCATCGGCGGCGGCGGCTCCGTGATGGGCGCCACCGGGACGAGGATGGACCCCAAGGCGCAGCGCATGCTGCGCGGCGTCCGCGAGGCGGTAGAGATCGTCAAGGGTGTCGGCTCGGGCAAGCTCGTCATGAAATACGACGGGGACCTCTACAAGCTCACGCGCCCCCTCAAGACCGCCTGGACCAAGCATCTGGCACCGAAGGTGTTCACCTGCTCGACCGGCGAGAAGATGCTGGAACTCGCCGGCCACATTGCCGACGGCACGCAGATGAGCGACGTGACACCGGAGAAGATCGGCCATCATATGGCGCACCTGCGCAAGGGGCTCGCCGAGCGCAAGACTCCGGCGGAGGACTTCCGCATCGGCAACTTCTGGGCCTGGCATATCAAGGAAGACCGCGAGAAGTCCATGTACGAAGCGCGCCGGGAACTGGTCTTCCGCGGCGAGCTGCTGCCGCCGAAATACGACATGCTGCCGTACGTCACCGCCGAGGAACGTCAACTCGTCATCGACAAGTGGCAGAACTTCGCCAAGGCATTCTGGACACGCTCGGGCGTGATCGAGGACGTGCCGGAGTCGATCGTCACACGCCTGATCGCCGCCTGCTCCTCGGCCGGCGACATCCGTGACATCGACGCGCAGATCGAACGCTTCCGGGTGTTCGAGAATGCGGGCCTGACTGAGCTCTCCATCCGGCTCTTCGACGAGCCGATGGCCGGGCTGGAGATTCTCGCGCGGCACGTGCTGCCGAAATTCGAGCGGTTCAACGTTTAGAATGCCGCCATGAAACTGCACCCCGACATTTCCAGCATCGCCGTCATCGGCGGCACCGGTGCGCTCGGTACCGGGCTCGCCTGGCGCTGGGCGCGCGCCGGCTATCGCATCCTCATCGGCTCACGCGATGCCGGGAAAGCCGTGACGGCTGCCGCCGCCGTGGCGAGCCGCTTGCCACCGGGCCGGGATATCAGCGGGCATACCAACGCGGCAGCGGCCGCCGCCGCGGACCTCGTGGTGCTGACGGTACCGTTCGCCCACCAGCGGCCGATCCTGGAGGACATCCGCACCGGGCTTGCGGGCAAGATCCTGGTCGACACGACAGTGCCGCTGGTGCCGCCGAAGGTCATGCGCGTACAACTGCCGAAGGAAGGTTCCGCGGCGGTGATCGCGCAGTCGATCGCGGGTCCCGGGACCGCGGTCGTCTCCGCCTTCCAGAACGTGGCAGCGGATCTCCTCGCCTCCGACCTCGCGCCCGAGTGCGACGTGCTGGTCGCCGGCGACCAGGCCGAGGCGCGCGAGACTGTGGTGCAACTCGCGCGCCACGCCGGCTTCCGCGCCTGGCACGCCGGCCCGCTCGCGAACTCCGCGGCGATGGAGGCGCTGACCTCCATCCTCATCTTCATCAACAGGCACTACCGGGCCGAGCACGCCGGCATCCGTCTCACCGGTCTCGGCGACCCCGACGCCTGATCCGCAATTGCGCCAGCGCGCCGCGCGGCCGATGCCCGCCATGACCACCCCCGCCCTCAGCATCACCGCCATCGGTCGGTTCCCCGAGGTCCGTCGCGGCGACGATCTCGCGCGCCTGCTCGCCGACGCGCTCGCCGCGGCGGAACTGGCGCTCGCCGACGGGGACATCCTCGCCGTCACGCAGAAGATCGTCTCCAAGGCCGAGGGCCGCAACCGCACGCTCGCCGAGGTGACACCATCCGCACGCGCCATCGAACTCGGGCACGAGACGCGCAAGGACCCACGGCTGGTGGAACTCATCCTGCAGGAATCGCGCAGCATCGTGCGCACACGCCCCGATCTCATCATCGCCGAGCACCGGCTCGGCATCGTGCTGGCGAACGCCGGCATCGACCGCTCCAATCTCCCCGGCGCCGAGGACAGCGTGCTGCTGCTGCCCGAGGATCCCGATGCCTCCGCCCGTCGGCTGCGCGCGGCGTTGCAGGCGGCGAGCGGCGCAAAGCTCGGCGTCATCATCACCGACAGCGTCGGGCGCGCCTGGCGCAAGGGCACCGTGGGGCTTGCGATCGGGACAGCTGGCGTGGCGCCCTTTCTCGACCTGCGCGGTCGCAGCGACCGCCAGGGCCGCAAGCTGCAGGTGAGCGAGATCGCCCCGGCCGACAGTCTCGCGGCGGTCGCCGCGCTGGTCATGGGCGAGGCCGCCGAGGGCACGCCCGCGGTGCTGATACGCGGGGCGAGCGGCGTGGCCGGCGAGGCCCCGGCGAGCGCGGTGCTGCGCCCGGCCGCCGAGGACCTGTTCCGCTAGCGTGGTTACCCGGTGGCCGGATTCCTCATGTAACGGCCGCGCCACTTTTCATCGACCTGCCACAGCGGTAACACTGGCCCCGTGAACATGTCCGCGACCATAACCGGCAAGTGGCTCCTCCTCTGCGGCGGCATCGGCGGTGCGAAGCTCGCGCTCGGCCTCGATCGCCTGCTGCCGCCCGGCGCCCTCACGGTGCTGGTCAACACCGGCGATGACTTCACGCATCTCGGCCTGCGCATCTCGCCCGACCTCGACACCGTGATGTACACGCTCGCCGATGTCGTCGACCCGGAGACCGGCTGGGGCCGGCGCGACGAGACCTGGCAGTTCATGGAAGCGCTCGACCGGCTCGGCGGCGAAGTCTGGTTCCGCCTCGGCGACCGCGATCTCGCCACGCACGTCGAGCGCACGCGGCGGCTCGCGGCGGGCGAAACCCCCAGCGCCGTCGCTGCGGATTTCTGCGCCCGCCTCGGCGTCGCCAGCCGCCTCCTGCCGATGAGCGACGCCGCGGTCGCGACACGGCTGCGCACCGCGACTGGCTGGCTCGATTTCCAGGACTACTTCGTGCGCCTGCGGGCCGCACCCGTGGTGAGCGCGGTCGATTACGCCGGCGCCGGGCAGGCCGCGCCGAACCCCGCGCTCTTCGCGCTGCTGGCCGACCCGGAACTGTCGGCCATCGTGATCGCGCCATCGAATCCCTGGCTCAGCATCGCACCTATCCTCGCGCTCCCCGGCCTGCGCGATGCGCTGCGTGGCGCGGGCATTCCCGTCATTGCCATCTCGCCGCTCATCGGCGGCGCCGCGGTCAAGGGACCGACGGCGAAGCTCATGACCGAGCTTGGGCTGGAGGTGAACTCGGCCGGTATTGCGCGTTTCTACAGGGGCCTTGCCGACGTGCTGGTGATCGACCACGCGGACAGCGCCGATGCCCCCGCGGTCGCAGCGCTCGACATCCGCCCGGCCGTCACGGCCACGCTCATGCGCACGCTTGAGGACCGGCTGGCGCTGGCGCGCGCGGTGTGCGAACTCGCTGCCTGCCGGGGTCGTGTGGCGTCATGAGTCCGCCCACCCTGCCCCCGCGGCCGGTGCGGGCGCTGGTGCCCGTGAAAGCATCCGGCTCCGGCAAGAGCCGGCTCGCCCCCGCGTTGAGCGAAGCCGAGCGCAGCACGCTCACGCGATGCATGGCCGAGGACGTGCTCGGTGCATTGCGCGACTGCCAGGCGATCGAGAGCGTCGTCATCCTCGGCAGCGGCGAACCGGCTGCCTCGCTCGCCCGCGAGACCGGCTGCCGGCTGCTCCCC
>JAKLLP010000085.1 GCA_023150055.1 Gammaproteobacteria bacterium
TCTCGAGTGCCGGCTTCACCACCATGGTGCAGCCGGCCGCGAGCGCGGGACCGAGCTTGCGCGCGATCATGGCGGAAGGGAAATTCCACGGCGTGATGGCGGCGACCACGCCGACCGGCTGCTTCAGCACGAGGATGCGCCGGTCGGCAACGTGCCCGGGGATGACGTCTCCGTAGCTGCGCCGTGCCTCCTCGGCGAACCACTCGATGAAGGCCGCCGCGTAGCCGATCTCCCCACGGGCTTCGCCGAGCGGCTTGCCCTGCTCGGCGGTCATGATGATGGCCAGGTCTTCCCGGTGCTCGAGCATCAGCGCGTGCAGCCGCCTGAGCACTGCCGCACGCTCGGCCGCGGTCTGCGCCCGCCACGGCGCGAAGGCGGCATGCGCCGCCTCGATGGCACGGCGGGTGTCGGCTGCATCCATCGAGGGTACAGTGGCGAGGACTTCCCCGGTGGCCGGGTTCCCGACCGGCACGCTGCCCCCGCTGCTGGCCGCCGTCCAGCCACCGTTCACGTAACAACGCTCTCGGAGAAGTAGTGGATCACTGAGACGCATATCCGGTTCTCGTCCTGGCAGAGATCGGGATCTCTGCGTTGTCCCGGCGCGATGTGGCTTTGCCTGGCCTCTATAATAGCCCCGTGTGCGCGGCCGGGTGGAAAGTCGCGACATTTCCAGGGAGCGAGACATCGTGAAGTTTGCGAGTTTCCGTGTGCGCGGCATGCCCGGTTACGGGCTGGTGACGGGCGATGGGCTGCAACCGGTGCCGGCGACTTTCATGGCGCGTTACCCGGACCTGCGCGCGGTGCTCGACGCCGGCGCGCTCGAGGCCGCTGCGGCAGCGGCCCAGGCCAATCCCCGGCGGCCGGAGCCGCAGCTGGTGCGCATGGATCCCGTCATTCCGGATCCGGGCAAGATCCTCTGTGTCGGCGTCAACTATCTCGCGCACATCCGCGAGATGGGCCGCGAGCCGCCTGACTACCCGGTGATCTTCACGCGCTATCCGGGCAGCCTCGTCGGCAGTGGCGAGCCCATCGTGCGACCGTCGGTGTCCACGCAGTATGACTTCGAGGGCGAGCTGGCGTTCGTCATCGGCCGGCGCGCGCGTCATGTGCCGCGGGAGCGGGCCCTGGAGTGTGTTGCCGGCTACAGCTGCTTCATGGACGGCTCGGTGCGTGATTTCCAGCGCCAGACCTCGCAGTTCACGGCGGGCAAGAACTTCCCCGGCAGCGGGGCTTTCGGCCCGCACCTGGTCACGAGCGAGGAAATCCCCGATCCGGCGGCGCTGCACCTCACGACGCGCCTCAACGGTGAGGTCATGCAGAGCGCGCCCATCGGCGACATGCGTTTCGGGGTGGCCGACCTGGTGGCCTATTGCTCGACCTTTACCGAGCTCGAGCCCGGCGATGTCATCACGACCGGAACGCCAAGCGGCGTGGGCTTCGCCCGCAACCCGCCGGTCTGGCTCGTGCCGGGTGATGTCCTCGAGGTCGGCATCGACGGGATCGGCCTGCTCCGCAATACCGTCGTTGCCGAATAAGGGGACGGTTCCCTGCCGGGAACCGTCCCCATCAGACCTCAGCCGCCAAATCGATAGTTGACGCGCAGACCGTAGCTGCGCTGGTCGGGCAGCAGCAGCCGCGCACCGTTTGGCAGCACCGGACCGAAAAATGTGGCCGGGTCGAAGGCGATGTAACGAGGATCTATGCTGGTGAAGCCGGTCTTGATCGTGTCGTCGTCGAAGAGGTTGTCGACGTAGCCGATCACTTCCCAGCGATCGCTGCTGACCCCCAGTCGCAGATTGGCAAGCCAGTAGGAGTCGAACTTGACGGTATTCGCCTGGTCCGCGTAGCGCTCGTCGGTATACGAGCCGTCGAACTCTGCCAGCCAGTCCGTCGCGCCGCGCAGCGGCCGGCGATAGCTCAGGGTGCCGGTGAACGCATGATCGGGCGCGTACTCGAGCTCGTTGCCGGAATAGTCGAGCAGGCAGCGTGCCTGTGAGCCCGTGCCGACCACCTGGTTGCAGCTGCCCGAATAGGTCACCGTACCGGTGCTGCGCGAGAAGATCTCGCTGGTCGACTCATACTCGGTATCAAGCCAGGTGTAGGCGCCGGTGAAGCTGAGGTAATCGGAAATGAACCAGTCGAGCTGCAGCTCCGCACCCCAGACTTCGGCAGGAACGTTGATGACTTTCGACTTGAGGAGCGATCCGGACGGCACCTGGGTCGAGACCTGCTTGTCTTCGAAATCCTGGTAGAAGACCGCGCCGTTGAGCTGCAGGCGGTTCTCCAGCCAGCGCGTCTTGCCGCCGAGCTCCCACACGGTCAGCTTCTCGGGCCGGAACTTGTTGTCCTCGGGCACGAAGGCACCGATACCGCCGGTCACCGTGCTGATGCCGCTCGGTTTCTCCGCGCGCGCCACCGAGAAGTAATACATCTGCTCCGCGAACGGGGTCCAGCGGACGGTCGCCTTGGGCGTGAAGAACGAATCGCTCTCGCTGCCGGTGTTGACGCCTGCGAGCACCGGCGCGATGCAGGAGTTCGGCACGAAGGGGAACGGCACGCACGCCGCCAGTACCGCCGGGTCCTGGTTGTAACCAAGCCCGAAAGGATCGATCACCGTATCGAGATCAGGCCCACCGACGTCGAGGTCCTCGTCCACGTAACGCCCTTCGATGGCGAGACTCCAGTTGTCCAGGAACTGCCAGTCCACCAGGAAGTAGGCCGACCAGTGCTCGGTATCGCGGAACCAGCGATCCGGATTGCGCGCGAATTGACCCGGCTGCGTCGGGTTATCGACGATTCCCGCGACGAACGGCCCGCACGGGGTCAACGGCAGCGGCGGAATGAAGGGCGGGAAGCCCGTGTCGTTCGGCGAAAAGGGCAGGGCATTGGTGAAGCAGTTGAGCGAGCCGTCGCGGAAATCGGTCTCCTCGTCCCAGTACAGGGCGCCGATCGTCCACTGCAGACTGCTGTCGTCGTTCGACTGCAGCCGCAGTTCCTGGCTCAGGAGGTCCGTGTCGTTGTCGAACCAGACCTCGCTGTGGAAGGGCAGCACGCTCACGCTGCCGATCGAGTTGCCATCATGGTTCTGGAACGTCTCGGTGGCGGCGGCATGGGACAGGGAAGTGAGCTTCACTTCACCGAGGTCCCACTCGATGTTGAGCGTCGCCCGTGTGACCTCGCGGCTGGCTCCGGAATAATCCGAACCCGTCCGGGGGTCTTCGCTCAGTGTGGCCGGGAGCGAGCTCTCGTCGGGGAACGTCCCGCCGGGGCCCGGAACGAAGCCGGGCACCAGTGGCGGGATGCCCGGTGTGCCGATCAGCGTGCCCACATCGAGCGCCGGCGGAAACCCGGCTGGTATGAACCCGCCGTTGGCGGCCAGCGCCCCTGCTGGAATCGGGAACTGCTGGTTCGGGTCCGCGAAGCCGTAGGCATCGACTTCGTAATCGTCATCGGAATACTGGACACGCGCGGTGATCGCCAGCCGCTCGGTCGGGACCCAGCGCAGGGTGCCGGCAAAGGCAGAGCCGTCGCTGCCGCCGATCTCCTCGCCCGTTACGCTGTTCGTGTAGTAGCCGTCGAAGTCATGGATGAGCCCGCTCAGGCCGCCATAGAAATCCCCGCCCAACGGACCGCTGACGCCGCCCGACAGGCGCAGGCGCCCGTCGCTGCCGACATCGGTGCCGACCCGCCCCTCGAAGCTTTCCGAGGGCTGGCGCGTGATGTAGCTGATGGCACCGTTGAACGCCGAACGCCCGTACAGCGCATTCTGCGGGCCCTTGACCACCTCCACCCGCTCGATGTCGAACAACGCGGGGTCGATGAGCAGCGAGCCGCCCGCGGTCTGGATCGATTCGCTGGAGATATCGATGCCATCGACCAGCACTGCGGCGTTCTGCCGGCCGCGTGTCGGCGCCAGGCCGCGGATGACGATGCGGGTGTCCTGCGGCGAGAAACCCTTGTCGAGCGCGAGGCTGGGTGTCTGCCGGGTGACTGCGGCGAGATTGTCGATGCCTCGGCGTTCGACGTCCTCGCCCGTAATCGCCGCGATGGCGATCGGCACCTCCTGAAGGTTCTCGGCGCGCTGGCGTGTGGTGACGACGATCTCCGCCACCTCGGCCCACGTCGCTGACGGCGCCCCGAAACCCAGGCACCCTGCGAGCGCCAGCATCAGGCCCCCCGGTGGCATCCTGCGTCTGCTATTCATGTCCCGATCCCCCTCGGTTGTGTCACAAATCCCCGCTCGTGTTCAGCTTGCGCTCCCGGCAGGCAGGTCCGGCCTGCGCCGCCTGAGTATCACTGCCCCGGCTGCAGCAAAGGCGAGCAGTACCAGGCTCATCGTTATTGGGAACTGCATGGGCTTGATCCAGATTTCCGGGTATATCCCCCAGCGCGAGAACGCTTCGATGGGCAGCCAGAGGATGTTGCCGGTCGGTATCGCGTAACGCAGGGCCGCGCCGAGCCCGCGGATCTTCAGGAGCTTGCTGACGAGGTAGGTGCCCCAGACGAGAAACCCGACCGTCACGCCAATGGCCGTCATGCTGTCATAGCCGATCAGGCGCGGGTCGTTGATCATGATCGCGCACAGGTAGATGAACCAGATCAGGAACACCGTCTCCAGCGCCGTGATGCGGGAGAACTGCCGCTTGTACCCCGGGGTCATCTGTCCAGGCCGCAGGCGCAAGTTGCGATGAAACCACATGAACATCCGGCACCGGGTGTCCTTGTTCGCCCCGAACAGGATCAGCAGCACGATGACCAGCAAGCCGGTCGCCTGGATCATGAGCAGGCCTGGAGAGAGTATCGGCATGCCCTTGTCCATCACGGGCTCGATGTGCAGCCAGTGACTGAAGTAATGCCAGGTCCACTCGAACAACCCCACCCAGATCAGGTTGCCGCCCATGTAGCCGAGCCAGGTGGCCTGGTTCTCCGGCTTTTTCAACCCCGCCCAGACGAGCACCACGCCGGTCGTGCCGAGCGCGAACGATACGACCGTGTCGAGCGCCGACGGTGCGCCGGTCAGGTGCCATTGCAGCACCACCCCGGCGTGACCGAGTGCGAGGCCGCTGAATACCACGAGCAGGCAAAACCACCCTGTGAACGGCGGCTGGTCCAGGCGATCGAGCACCGAGGTCGACATGGCCGCTTACCTTAGCCGGCGAAATTCGGCCCGAAAACGGCCTGGCGGGGCTTTTTCCCGTAATCACCGAGGTTTTTTCCCGAGATCCGTTTCGTGCAGCCCGTAATGACGGCAGGAATTACCAGCGCCGGCTCCGCCACCTATAATCGGGCGGTGGCAAGCCAACCTACAGATGCCATATTCGCGGCGTCGGCCATCAGGCCGGATCGCTCGGGCGCCGTCCGCCAGGCCTGGGGACCGCTGCTGCTCTATGTGGGGATCCCCCTGGCGCTCTGCCTGTACCTCAGCTTCAACAACTGGCAGTTGCTCGATGCCCTCGGCTTCTGGTCCACGCTGGGCTTTTACGCCGCCCATGCGGCCGTGCCCTGGGCGGTCACGGCGCTGCTGACCTGGGGGCTGTACCGGGCGCTGGCGCGCTGGACCCCCGGCCTCGGCGTGGTGACGACCCTCGGCAGCCTGCTGGCCTGCGTGCTGGTCGTGCCTTATACGGCGTGGCTCATGTCGGCCTGGGGCGGCGGTGCGGCGGCGGAGGTACTGCGCACACAGGCGGCGCTGGGCTGGAGCTGGGGCGGACTGGCAGCCTATGCCGCACGCGCCACGTTGCTATGGGTCGGGGTGAATTTTCTTTTCGATCGGTTCCTCGGCTATCCGCGTTACCGCTACGCGGGGCAACCTGATCCCAGGACGGCCCAAGTCACTCTTTCCCTGCCGGCGAGCACCGTTGCCGCCATCGATTCGCGGCAGACGCCACATCCTCCCGGAAGCCCGGAGGCGCAGGCACTGCCAGGCTTCATGGAGCGGCTGAAAAAACCTGCCAGTCTCGACATGCTCCTGGCCATTCGCGCCGAGCAGCACTACCTTCGGGTCATCACCCAGGCAGGCAGCGAGCTGGTGCTGTACCGTCTCAGTGATGCGTTGCGTGAACTGCCGCCGGACCTCGGTGTCCAGGTGCACCGTTCCTGGTGGGTCCGCGCTTCGGCGATAGAGACCGTCGAGGGGCAGGGCAAGAAAGTGGCGCTGGTGCTCTCCAGCGGCGAGCGTGTACCGGTCAGCGCGCCTTATCAGGCGCTGGTGCGCTCGATCGTCGACAGGTAACGAGGGGTAGGGGGACGGTTCCCTGCCGGGAACCGTCCCCCTTCATTTCATGCCATCTCGAGCGCCGGGTGGTCGCGGGTCTCCAGGTACATCATGGCGTCGGCCACCCGTTTGCCCCAGGCCTTCGAGAAGATGCCATGGGCCGGATCGCCGGCATGGAGCACCTTCTTGTAACGCAGGATCGCCTCGGTGCACCGCGCGATTTCGGCCGGGTCGGTGAGCGGTTCGGCCGGCTTGTAGTACGACTCGATCCAGATGCGCAGGTATTCGTGCGTCGCCTCCATGAACAGTTCCTCGTCGAGCTTGCCGTACTGGCAGTCGAGCAGATAAGGCGAGGAGATGCTGCGCACCCAGTCCACCGTGGGCTTGTTCGGATCGAGGATGCTGCGGTACTTCTCGAAAGCCGGTTGCAGCGGCGCATAGTCGATGTCCGCAAGCGTCGGGCTGATGTCGAGCAGCGCGATCGACTCCGTGGCGTTGCCGCCGAGCTGGAACATGAAGATCGGGATTTTGTAAGCGGGTTCCGGAAAGACCGTGATCACGTGACCGGAGAGTTTCCCGCGCACGCCGTATTCCTCGAGGATGATGGTGGCGAGCTTCTTCGCCTTGTAGATGTCGAGGCGCAGGAAGGTGTCCGTCGTGCCCTTGCGGCGGTTGGAGAAGAACTCCATGTAGTCATCCGTCACCAGATGCTCCCCGAACATGTCGAGGAACAATTTGATCGGTCTGCTGTTCTCGCTTTTCAAAGTATGCATTTGCCGGTACCTGTGGCGAACTGCCGGGAAAACCAGGCGCAACCGGGGCGCTGGGCCATGATTTGCATATCTAGCAGAGTCCGAATCGCCGGGGCAATCGGCAGAAACCACCGGTCGGCGCCCCGCCGCCGCCCGATGCGGGGTGCGCTTCCCTGCGGTCAGCGTCGCCGCTCCTTTGTGCGATACTCCCGGTCGTTTCAGGGGTTGACTGCCCACGGGAGGCCGACGTGAGTGTGACCATCATCGTCTTGCTGGTGGTAGCGGTGCTGTACCTGATCAGCATCTACAACCGCCTGATCATGGCGCGCAATTCGGCCCGGAATGCCTTTGCGCAGATCGACGTGCAGCTGACCCGTCGCCACGACCTGATCCCGAACCTGGTGGAGGTCGCGAAGGGTTACCTGCAGCACGAGCGACAGACGCTCGAGGCGGTCATAGAGGCCCGTAACCGGGCGGTCACCGGCCTCAAGGCGGCTGCGGCCAACCCGACGGACGCCGAGGCGGTCGGCGCCCTCGCCGGCATGGAGAACCAGCTCGCGGGCGCGCTCGGCCGGCTGTTTGCCCTGGCCGAGGCGTATCCCGACCTCAAGGCCGACCAGACGATGATGCAGCTCTCCGAGGAGCTCACCGCGACCGAGAACAAGGTCGCGTTCGCGCGCCAGGCCTACAACGACGCGGTGCTCGGCTACAACAACTCCCGGGAAGTCTTCCCGAACAACCTGGTCGCCTCGAACTTCGGCTTCGCGCCGATGCAGCTGCTGGAGATCGAGAGTGCCGCCAAGGCAGAAGTTCCCCGGATCAGTTTCAACTGAGCCCAGGCGGCCGGCGGCATGGATTTCTGGGCGCGCCAGGCGGAGACCCGCGCTCGCAGCCGCTGGCTGGTCGCGCTGTTCCTGCTGGCGGTGCTGCTGATCCTGATTGTCGTCAACTCGGTCGTGTTGACGGTGTTCTCGCTCCTCGACAGCGGCGAGCTCGCCGACGCGAGCTGGATGACGCGCCATCCGCGGGCCGTCGCGGTCACGACGCTCCTGGTGCTGGCGGTGATCGGGATCGCCAGTCTCTATCGCACGATGTCGCTCGGCGCCGGCGGTGGCGCGGTCGCCCGCGCCCTCGGTGGGGTGAGGGTGCCGGGCGAATCGGCCGATCCGCTGCGGCGGCGGCTGCTCAACGTGGTCGAGGAAATGGCCATTGCCTCGGGCGTGCCCGCGCCATCGGTGTACGTTCTCGAGCAGGAAGAGGGCATCAACGCCTTCGCGGCCGGGCATACGAGCGC